>NZ_JASJSI010000009.1:0-70672 GCF_030237085.1 Stenotrophomonas maltophilia group sp. Smal32 | reverse complement strand
AGCCCGCTTTGTCGCCCCTGACCTCCCCCTCTCCCGTCAGCCGGGAACTGATCCGCCTGGACGCGCGGGCACAGGACAAGACCGATGCCATCGCCCAGGTGGCCCAGATGCTGGTCGCCGCAGGCTGCGTGGCGCCGGGCTACGAGGCCAGCATGGGGCGCCGCGAAGCGCTGGCGAACACTTTCCTCGGCCATGGCGTGGCCATCCCGCATGGGCTCGGCGAGGACCGCCACCTGGTGCGCCGCGACGGCATTGCGGTGCTGCAGTTGCCGGAAGGCGTGGAATGGAACCCGGGCCAGGTCACCCGCCTGGTGGTTGGCATCGCCGCCCAGTCCGACACCCACATCACCCTGCTCCGCAGATTGACCCGCCTGATCCAGGACGAGGCGGCGCTGCAGCGGCTGTTCACCACCCTCGATGCGGGCGAGATCGTCAATGCGCTGGCCCGTGATGCGACTGTCACTGTCGCCCACGTACCGGTGACGGACCTGGCCGAGCGCTTCGACTGGACCATCGCTTACCCCAGTGGACTGCACGCGCGCCCGGCCACGCGCTGGGCCGAGGCGGCGCGGGGTTTCACGGCCCGTGCCCAGGTGCGCGCGGGCGATCAGGCTGCCGATGCCAAGAGTCTGGTGGCGCTGCTGCAGCTTGGGCTTCGCGAGGGCGATGCCGTGAGTGTTTCTGCCGAAGGCGTCGATGCCCCCGCACTGCTGGCCGCACTGCGCAAGGTCATGGACGGGCTGGTGGCGCAGGAAAAGGCTGATGCGGAGCGTGCAGCACAGCGAAAGGCGGCGCCGGTCGCGGGCTGGAATCCACCCGAAGCGCGGGCGGCGATCGTCGGCATCGGCGCCAGCCCCGGGCTGGCCATCGGCCCGGTGCATGTACTGGCCAGCGCGCAGGCCGATGTTGCCGATCGCCCTGCCCCGCTCGGCGAGGGCGGCGCACGCCTGCAGGATGCACTCAGCCGCACCCGCCAGCAGCTGGCCGCACTGCAGGACGACACCCAGCGCCGCCTTGGCGCCTCGGATGCGGCAATCTTCAAGGCGCAGGCTGCGCTGCTTGACGATACCGACCTGATTACCCGCACCTGCCAGCTGATGGTTGAAGGCCATGGCGTCGCGTGGTCCTGGCACCAGGCCATCGAGCAGATCGCCTCCGGGCTGGCGGCGCTGGGCAATCCGGTGCTGGCCGGGCGCGCGGCAGACCTGCGCGATGTGGGTCGGCGCGTACTGGCGCAGCTTGACCCCTCTGCAGCCGGCGGCGGCCTGGCCGATCTGCCGACGCAGCCGTGCATCCTGCTTGCCGCCGACCTGTCGCCCTCGGATACCGCCAACCTCGACACCCGCCGCGTGCTCGGCCTCGCCACTGCACTGGGCGGTCCCACCTCACACACCGCAATCCTCTCGCGCACGCTCGGCCTGCCGGCGCTGGTTGCCGGTGGCGCCGAACTGCTGGCGATCCAGGCCGGCCGCGAGGCGATCATCGACGGCAGCATCGGGCGGCTTTACCTGTCCCCCTCCGAGGCAGATCTTGCTTCGGCTCGCGCCTGGATCGCCGAGCAGCAGCAGATCCGCGCGCGTGAAGCCGCACAGCGTGCGCAGCCGGCGCAGACCACCGATGGCCATCGCATCGACATCGGCGCCAACGTGAACCTGCCGGAGCAGGTGCCATTGGCGCTGGAACAGGGCGCGGAAGCTGTTGGCCTGATGCGCACCGAATTCCTGTTCCTCGAACGCGGCAGCACGCCCAGCGAGGATGAGCAGTACGCAACCTACATGGCCATGGCCAAGGCGCTGGACGGCCGTCCGTTGATCGTGCGCGCGCTCGATATCGGTGGCGACAAGCAGGTCGCCCACCTGGAGCTGCCGCACGAGGAAAACCCGTTCCTCGGCGTACGTGGCGCGCGCCTGCTGCTGCGCCGCCCCGACCTGCTGGAGCCGCAGCTGCGTGCGCTGTATCGAACGGCCAGAGACGGTGCACGCCTGTCCATCATGTTCCCGATGATCACCTCGGTGCCGGAGCTGACGGCACTGCGCGCCATCTGCGAGCGCCTGCGCGCCGAACTGGAGGCACCCGACGTGCCGATCGGCATCATGATCGAAGTCCCGGCCGCCGCAACCCAGAGCGATGCGCTGGCCCGCCACGCCGACTTCTTCTCGATCGGTACCAACGACCTGACCCAGTACGTGCTGGCCATCGACCGCCAGAACCCGGAGCTGGCCGCAGAAGCCGACAGCCTGCATCCGGCCGTGCTGCGCGCGATCCGCGCCACGGTGGAAGGTGCACGCACGCAGGGGCGCTGGGTGGGTGTCTGCGGTGGCCTGGCCGGCGATCCGTTCGGTGCGATGCTGCTGGCAGGGCTGGGCGTGGACGAACTGTCGATGACCCCGAACGACATCCTGTCGGTGAAGGCACGCCTGCGCGGCACTGCGCTGGCCGATCTGCAGAGGCTGGCCAATGCCGCGCTGGACTGCGAAACCGCCGAGCAGGTACGCGCCCTCGATGGAGCAGGTGCATGAATGCCCGCGCCGTCACCGTTACCTTGAACCCGGCGATCGACCAGACCGTGCGGCTGGCCAGCCTGCGGCCGGGCCATGTGCATCGCGCGCGCAGCAGCCGCGACGATGCGGGTGGCAAGGGCATCAACGTGGCCGCCTGCCTGGCCGACTGGGGCGTGCCGACCACGGCACTGGGCGTACTCGGTGGCGGCAACGACGGTGTGTTCGGTACGTTGTTCTCGGCGCGCGGCATCGTAGATGGCTGCCTGCGTATTCCGGGCAGCACCCGCACCAACATCAAGCTGGTTGACGAGGAAGACGGAGAGACCACCGACATCAACCTGCCCGGCCTGGCACTCGACGATGCCGATCTGGACGCCGTGTCGCGCCGGCTCGGTGCCCTGCTGCTGCCGGGCCTGCCGGTGGTGCTGTCCGGCAGCCTGCCGTCCGGCCTGCCGGCCGACGCATGGGCGCGGCTGCAGGTGCAGGCCGGTGCCGCAGGGGCGCGCGTGCTGCTGGACACCAGTGGCGATGCGCTTGCCGCTGCGTTGAGTGGCACTGCGGGTGCACTGCCCTACGCGGTCAAGCCCAACCGCCAGGAGCTGGAGGCTTGGACCGGCACGCCGCTGCTGGACCGCAGCGCTCTGCGCGTCGCTGGCCAGGCCCTGGTCGAACGCGGGGTGGCGCTCGCAGCGATCTCGATGGGCACCGACGGCGCGCTGTTCATTGATCGCAGCGGCGCGTTGGTCGCACGACCGCCGCGACTGGCCCAGGGCAGCACGGTCGGTGCGGGCGACGCCATGGTCGCCGGCATCGCTGCCGCGATGCTGGAGCCCGCCCTCGATCTGGACGGCTGCGCGCGGCTGGCGACCGCGTTCTCGATGAGCCGGCTGCAAAGCGGTGACGCACGACGGCTGGACCCGGCGCAGGTACGCGGGTGGGTCGGCGATGTACTGATCGAGCGGTTGGATTGACCCCCCTGCCGGAGGCAAGGCGGCTGGCTTCACGCCGACCGCAGCGCCTTCGGCAAGGACGAACCCGAAGAATTCCAGGAGTTCCCATGCACGCTTCTACCGTAGTCATCGCCGCTGGCGAACGCAGCATCGAGGCGGTTCTTGCCGCCGAAGCGCTGCGCCGCGCCGCCCGCCAGCGCGGGCTCGAGCTGATGATCGAGATCCGCAGCGACCAGGGCGTGACCGGCGCACTGCCTGCATCGAACGCCGCCGCCGCGACGCACCTGCTGCTGGTGGGTGGTGGTGAGCCGGACATCGCGCGCTTCGCCAATGCTGAGATCGCGCATGCCAGCTTGGGCGAGGTACTGGACGACCCGATTGCGGCGCTCGCACCGCTCGCGGCCGCACGGTCGAACGACGCCGGCACGGATGCGGGCAAGCGCATCGTTGCCGTTACCTCCTGCCCCACCGGCATTGCTCACACCTTCATGGCGGCTGAGGGGCTGCAACAGGCCGCCAAGGCGCTGGGCCATGCAATCCGGGTCGAAACCCAGGGCTCGGTCGGCGCGCAGGACGCGTTGAGCGACGAGGAAATCGCGGCTGCTGACCTCGTCCTGATCGCCGCAGACCGCGAAGTCGATCTGTCGCGCTTCGCTGGCAAACGCCTGTTCAAGAGCGGCACCAAACCGGCGATCAACGACGGCCAGAACCTGATCCGCAAGGCGCTGGCCGAGGCCGGCATGCAGGCAGGTACGGCAACTTCAGGGCGCACGACCGAAAAGACCAAGGCCACCGGGCCCTACAAGCACCTGATGACCGGCGTGTCGTTCATGCTGCCGTTCGTCACTGCCGGCGGCCTGCTGATCGCACTGGCATTCGCACTCGGCGGCATCTATGCCTTCGACGATGCCCACAAGGGCACGCTGGCCTGGTCGCTGTTCCAGATCGGGGCCAAGTCCGGCTTCATGTTGATGGTGCCCGCACTGGCCGGTTACATCGCTTACTCCATCGCCGACCGCCCCGGCATTGCGCCCGGCATGATCGGCGGGCTGGTAGCAGTGAACATGGATGCTGGCTTCATCGGCGGCATCCTGGCTGGTTTCATCGCTGGCTACGGCGTGCACTGGATCAACCGTGCGCTGCGCCTGCCGCGCAGCCTGGAAGGCCTCAAACCGGTGCTGATCCTGCCGGTCCTGGGCACGCTGCTGGTCGGCCTGTTGATGATGTACGTGATCGGCACGCCGGTCGCCGGGCTGCTGGCCTGGCTGACCGACTGGCTGCGCGGCATGCAGGGCGGCAGCGCGATCCTGCTTGGCCTGCTGCTGGGCGGAATGATGGCGGTGGACATGGGCGGGCCGGTCAACAAGGCGTCCTACGCGTTCTCTACTGCATTGATTTCCAGCCAGGTCTACACGCCGATGGCGGCGACGATGATCGGCGGCATGACGCCGCCGCTGGGTATTGCACTGGCGACATGGCTGTTCAGCAACCGCTTCACCGCCGAGGAGCGCGGCACGGCCGGTGCTGCCGGCGTGCTTGGCCTCAGTTTCGTGACCGAAGGCGCGATCCCCTACGCCGCGCGTGATCCGCTGCGCACCATTCCAGCGCTGATCCTTGGTTCTGCCGTGGCAGGTGCAATCTCGATGGCCGCTGGCGTCGAGCTGAAGGTGCCGCACGGCGGCGTGTTCGTGCTGCCGATCCCGAACGCAGTCACTCACCTCGGCATCTACCTGTTGGCACTGCTGGCCGGCGTGGCCGTCACTGCGGTCGCGCTGCGCATCCTCAAGAAGCCGGTCACCACGCCGGCCTGATCCACCCCATCGCCAAGACCCTGCCACCTCCCCTGCGCACGCAGGGGCGCAGCGACCTACGCCCTGCACAAGGACCCTCGCCCATGACCCGCTCTTCCCGACACATGTTGCCGATGGCGATCGCGCTTGCCCTGCCATCCCTGGCCGCCACCGCAGACGCGAGCGACGTCTTCACTCCCAGGCTCGCCTACACCGGCGAGGCGGCCGCCACGCTTGACGGCGGCAAGCGCAGCGGCACGGCCTATGCCGGCCAGCTGATGTTCGGTGCCGACGTGGACCTGGACGCCGCGTTCGGCTGGCGGGGCGCAACGATCAAGGCTTACGGCATCAACCGCCACGGCACCAATCTCGCCAACAGCAGTACGGGCAACAGCACCTCGGTGCAGGAGATCTACGGTGGCCAGGGAACGCGCCTGGCCAATCTGACGATCGAGCAGAAACTGCTCAACGACCGACTGGTGCTGGAAGCAGGGCGAAGCGTCGCCAACATCCATCATCTCGGTTCGGAGTGGTGCCAGTACTTCCAGGGCAACTCGGCCTGCGGCAACCCGACCTATGTGTTCCGCACCAGCAGCTTCACATGGTGGCCGGTATCGAGCTGGATGGCTGATGCCACGGCATGGGTGACGCCGGATGTCTACGTACGCGTGGGCGCGTACCAGGTCGACCCGAGCCAGGCCGAAGATGGCCAGCACGGCCTGAAATGGAGCACGAACCAGGCCACCGGCTGGGTCGTGCCCTACACGATCGGCTGGCGCAGCCCCGCGTCGGCGCGCTTGAAGGCCCGCTACGAACTGGGTGGCTGGCAGGACAACTCGACCTACCGCGACCCGCTGCGCGATGCCAACGGCATGTCGGCGCTGCTCAGTGGCCAGGAGTACGCGACACGTCATGGTCGCTCCGGTGCGTTCGCCCGCTTCGAGCAGCAGCTCAGCAGCGATGGCAGCGGTCGTGGCCTGACCCTCTTCGGTGCCGCACTCAAGGGTACCTCCGGCCAGTTGATCGAGGATCACTTCCTGCAGGCCGGCCTGGTGCAGAAAGGCACGTTCGCCAGCCGGCCGCAGGACAGCATCGCCTTCGTCGTGACCCAGCAGAAGTACAGCAGCATCGCGCTGGAGAACCTGCGCCTCGCCCGTGCCGCGGCGGGTGGCAGCGGTACCCCGCACGGGAGCCAGGTGATGATGGAACTGAGCTATGGCATCCAGGTCACCCCGCAGCTTCGGGTCGCACCCAACCTGCACTACATCGTGCATCCGGACCAGTTCAACGAACCCGCACGCCAGCATGATCTACCGAATGCGCTGATCGCCGGCCTGCGGGTCGATTGGAGTCTGTAGGAGAATCCGTTTTCGTCCACGCGATTGCCGATCAACGGCTCGTGATGCCCACGCAGTCCATTTTGCCCTGTGGGCGGCAGCGAGCGGCTCTGGTCAATGACCGCACGTCTGTCCGGCAGCGTGGATTCGATCGACGCCGGCCTCAGCATCACGCTGGTGCATCCAGCCGCTCCCGCCAGCCGTATGTAGGATGCCCGCGCTGTGCGGGCATCCTACCGAGGAACGCACCGTGAACGCTCTTCAGCGCATCGCCGCCGCAGTCAGCTTCGCCGTACTCGTCTCAACCGCTTCCGCCAGCTTCGCCGCAGATACCGTGATGGTTGGCGGGGCCGAGATGTACCCGACCAGGACCATCGTTGAAAACGCTGTGAACTCCAAGGATCACACCACCCTGGTGGCAGCGGTCAAGGCCGCGGGCCTGGTCGATACGCTCAATGGCGCCGGTCCCTTTACTGTCTTCGCACCCACCAATGCCGCCTTCAACAAGCTTCCAGCAGGCACGGTCGATGCACTGGTCAAGCCTGAAAACAAGGCACAGCTCACACGGATCCTCACCTACCACGTGGTGCCAGGACGCTTCAGTTCCGCCCAGCTCCTGGCCGATGCCAGGAAGCACGGTGGAAAAGCCACGCTGAAGACTGTGCAAGGCGAGCCGCTTACCGTCGCACTTCATGACGGCATGTTGTGGGTGATCGACGCCAAGGGCGGCAAAGCAGGTATCAGCATCGCCGACGTCAACCAATCCAACGGCGTCATCCACGTTGTTGATGCTGTGCTGATGCCGAAGTAGTGGCACGCCCTGCCACTCCGGCCAGCAGCATGAAGTAGTGGACGAGGAGCCGGGCACAGGCCCGGCTCCTCCCTTCACTGAAGCGCCTGGGCCAGTTTGAGTACATCCGCCGGGAACGTCGCGTAGTCATCCAATGGAGCGAGATGGGTGTCGCGTCGGTGGATGAGGCGCACGGCAACCACCTGCTGTTGCGGAACGATGACCAGGTGCTGGCCCAGGTAGCCATTGGCGGCGTAGGCAACGGTTGGGCCGCGTTGGATGTCGAACATGTCGGAGAGCTTGAGTCCACGACCGGTGATCTCGCTGCCATAGTGCTGCGGCCAGTCCGCCCCAAGTCGCTCGGCCATGTACGCAATCAGTGCACTCCTGCTGTCGAATGCCCTGCCCTCGGTGGCCAGCAATGCCTGCTGGACCGGATCGCTGACTTCATGCTGCGCCAGGAAGCCGGCCATCTGGCCTTTCAGCTCATAACGCTCCCATGCTGGAATGCGCCACCACAGGAGACCAACATCCGGCGAGCGGGCACTTGCTGCCGTCAGCAGCGCCACCGACCGCTCGCTCAGCACGCGCGTACCCGCCTGGGTGACGCCGCCATCAAGCAGCAGCTGCCCGATGGTCGCCAGATCGCGGGCGCTCAGCGACAATCCGGCCATGCCCAAGGGCGTGCCCGCACCGTCCTTCAACCACGTATATCGGGCAATGCCCAGCGGCTTGAAAAGGCGCGCCTCAAGGTAGGCATCCATCGGTTCCCCTGCCAGACGCTCGACAATGCCGGGCAGCAGATTGGTGGCCTTGTTGTTGTAGGAGAACGTGGTGCCTGGATCGCTGCTCAGCTCTGCAGCCAGCGCAAGCTTGACCAGGTCCGGCGCAGCTTCCAGCTCTTCCCCCGCGTTGGCCAGGTTCTGCAGGCCAGAGGTATGGTCCAGCAGCATGCGTACCGTGATGTCCCGTTTCCGCCCCTGCTTCCACTCCGCGAAGATGTTGCTTACCGGCTCGTCGAGCGAGGCCAGTTTTCCCTCGTCCAGCAGAAGCACGATGGCAAGCGCCACCACCGACTTGGTGGCCGACATGAGGTGAACCGGTTCATCGCCCGTCCCTGGCCGGGGCTCCAGCAGTGTTCTTCCATCCTTCCAGACAAGTACCGCGTCCGAATGCGCGGCACGGGCATTGTGTTCGATTGTCGCGACGGCGTCGGCCGTGGTGGTCGTGGTGGTCGTGGTGGCCAGTACAGGGACGGCCAGCATCAAGGCCGCGAAGCTGGACAGCCATCGTGCAGTGTTCATTGGCATCTCCTACGGTGAATGCCTGCTTACATTGACTACAGGTGTAGTCATGACCGAGTGCCTGAAGTCATGCCCGACCACATGGCAGCATCATCACGGCGCCACACGAATGGCCCCCGCAGCCCGCCAAGGGAACACGCGAACTCGATGGCCCTCGCCGCCGGCCTGCGTTCTGATCCAATCCGGCGGGTGCAGCCGTACGGCGAGCGCAACGCCGCCCGATTTCGTTTCGCACTGCAGCAAATGCGGCGTGCCAAGCGGCACTGCTGATCGCTCAACTGTCTGATTTCCCAAGCTTCTGGTCATCCATCGTTCATTCTGATTGACAGCGTTGTCAGGCGGCACTTACAAGAGCCCACGTCCGGCGCACGGCGCGGGAACGTCCAGACATCATCTATGGGGAGAGAGGGACCCTATGACCGTCCATTTCAGGAAGAGCACACTCGCACAGGCAGTCCTTGCCACCATCGTCACCGCCACTGCGGCGCTGCCGGTGGCGGCGCAATCAGCCAAGGAAAGCAGTTCCACCGCCGCCAGCGAGGCACGGGAGGCCTCGACGCTGGACGCCGTCATCGTCACCGTCGAACGCCGGGAACAGGACCTGCAGAAATATGCAGGTACCGCCCAGGCAATTTCTGCGGACGACACGCGTGCGCTGGGCATCAACAATGAGCTGCGCAACATCCAAGCCCTGGTGCCAGGCATGAGCATGGCCAACCAGGAAGGCAACCTGGAGATCTTCATCCGCGGCGTGGGTTCTTCGAACAACACCGAGCTGGGTGATCCAGGCGCCGCGCCCCACATCAACGGGGCCTACATTGCACGACCGCGCGGCTTGGGCGGGATGTTCTACGATGTCGAGCGGGTGGAAATCAACAAGGGCCCGCAGGGCACGCTGCGCGGCCGCAATGCGCTGGCCGGCACGCTGAACATCATCACCAAGCGCCCTGACCTGGAAGCGTTCGGCGGGTACGTCCAGGCCGAGGCCGGCAATCGTGACCATCGCGGTGGCGAATTCGCCCTGAATCTTCCGATCGGCGGTGGCGCGGCCTTCCGGGTGGCTGGCTACAAGGTGGAGAAAGACTCTCCGTTCAAGAATGCTGGACGCGCGCAGGACCTGGAACCGGCTGGCGTGCAGGACGACCGGGGCGCACGCCTGTCGTTCCTCTACCAGCCAGATGACAAGCTGTCGATCTTCGCAATGGCCGACATCGGCAAGGAGGGCGGTACGGGCTATCCAGGCGCCAACGTCTACACCGCCGCCAAGGCCGGCTACCTGCCGGACGATGTCGACCTGCGAAAGATCATCTACCGCGGCGCGCAGGGCAAGCTCGACAGCACCAACTGGGGGGCGCAGACCAGCATTTCCTATGACTTCGGCAAGGTGGCGGTGGAGTACAACGGCAGCTACCGCAACGTGGACTACCGCC
Source organism: Stenotrophomonas maltophilia group sp. Smal32 (assembly GCF_030237085.1). Lineage (NCBI taxonomy): Bacteria > Pseudomonadati > Pseudomonadota > Gammaproteobacteria > Lysobacterales > Lysobacteraceae > Stenotrophomonas > Stenotrophomonas maltophilia group sp. Smal32. Next base: position 60,570 of record NZ_JASJSI010000009.1, on the reverse strand, counting down.
AGACCAATGCGCAGAGCGAAGGCATCCTCTGGCCGGGCCGCAACATCGATCCGGTATCACCCAGCAACCCGGGCGGCATCGACTACGACAACTACTCCACGCAGTATTGGCTGACCGAGTCGGAGTCGCAGGTACATGAGCTGCGGTTCACGTCCGACCAGGACGAACGGCTGCGCTGGACCACCGGCCTGTTCCACTTCAATGAGGACCAGCGGGTGGGCTACCTTTCGCTGGTGGACAAAGGGCGCTGGTATTCGGGCACTGAATTCACCATGCCCAAGGTCAATGGCAAGTCATCCGCCGTTTTCGCCGACGGTACATTCGACGTCAACGATCGCCTGCGCCTGAAGGGCGGCCTGCGCTACTCCGAGGAGAAGAAGTCGCGTTACGGCATTGGCGGCAACTGGTCGCTGGGCCTGCCTGGCCAGGGCGGGGACTTTGCCACGCGCCTCGGCACGCCCGGCTTCGAGCCGGCTTTCATGAGCCGTCCGAACTTTGACGTCAGCAACATCACCTCGCAGGCGGAGATGGCCCGCTTCCTGCTGCAGGGTGTGCTGCGACATGGTCGCAACGACACCTTGCTGCAGCAGATCGGCGCGGTGCCCGATGGCGGCCCATTCGGTTGCGTGGATCGCCCCGACATCGGTGGCGATACCGTCGATTGCCCGTACCAGAGCTGGGCCCAGGTCAGCGCGATTCCGGCCCAGCAGTTCGGCAAGAGCAAGTTCAGCTTTACCGACTGGCGCGCGGGTTTCGAGTACGACGTGAGCGATGACAGCCTGCTGTACGGCCTGGTGTCGACCGGCCACAAGGCGGGGGGTTTCAACGACACGTTTGATCCGAAGGAGATTCCCGAGACCTTCAAGCCCGAATCGATCATTGCCTACGAGATCGGCAGCAAGAACTCCTTCCAGATGCTGGGTCGCACCTCGACCTTCAACGTCAGCGGGTTCTATTACGACTACAGCGACCAGGTGTTCCAGGACCTGGCGGTGATCGCCACCAACCCGACCACCGGTGAAGCCACCGGCTATGCCCTGGTCAACCGCAACGTCGGCAAGTCCGCGGTGTACGGCCTGGAGGCGGAAAGCACCTTGCGCTTTCCGCACAATTTCATGGTCAACATCAACGCCCTCTGGATGGACAGCGAGATCAAGCGTGGCACCGTCGCCGATGTCCGCAGCCAGAACTACGACGCCGGTGGTGCCACCTCGCTGATCGACCTGTCCGGCAACGAACTGCCGCTGGCGTCGAAGCTTACCTTCAACGTAAGGCTGCAGCATACGACCGAGCTGCGCTTTGGCACCTTCGACTGGCAGTTGCTGGCCTCGTACCGCTCGGCCTTCTACCTCACCCAGTACAACAACCGGGACGTGGAGTTCATCCGACAGGATCCAGCAAGTGGCGAGCTGGTCCATGACCGTACCGAAAGCGCCGCTGCGGCCGGCTTCCCTGACCGCCAGAAGGGCGAGACCACCTTGAACGCGGGCATCGGTTTCACCTCACTGAGCGGCAACTGGCGCGTGGAAGCCTGGGGCAACAATCTGTTGGGCAACGATGTCTCGCAGAAGGCCCTGGTGGGTTCCGGCATCAACGTCCGCTTCCTGAACGACCCGCGCAGCTACGGCCTGCGCCTGCGTTACCAGTTCTGAGCAGTGCAGCCTTGAAGGAGGGCCGGTTTTGCCGGCCCTCCGCGCGCAATCACCACGTCCTGCCCTGTGCGACAACGCACGGGGCGTCGTCCTGTCCGTGATGACACGAGAATCATGAAACACACAACCCGCTGGTCGCAGTTCGGTGTACTCATCACCGTCTTTTTCTTCTGGGGTTTCGTCGCTGCAAGCAACGGCATCCTCATTCCGGTGTTCAAGAAAGCGTTCCATCTCAGCCAGGCGCAGAGCATGTACGTGGCGATGGCGTTCTACGTTGCCTACACCGCCGGTTCGCTGATCTACATCGCCATCTCCCGCGCCATCGGCAACGACCTGCTGCATCGGGTGGGCTATCGCAACGGCATCTGCCTTGGCCTGCTGGTGTCGGCACTCGGTGCCCTGCTCTTCTATCCGGCGGCCAATACCGGCTCGTTTGCACTGATGCTGTCCGGCCTGTTCATCGTGGGCCTGGGCTTCTCGCTCCAGCAGATCGCAGCCAATACGCTGGCGGTGATCATGGGTGATCCGGCCACCGGATCGCAGCGCCTGACCATGGCCGGCGGTGTCAACAACCTGGGCGCAACGGTAGGCCCACTGCTGGTGAGCATTGCCATCTTTGGCAGCGTGTCAGCGGGCAACACAGAGGCGAGCATCGAGAGCGTAAAGACCCCATACCTGGTGCTGGGCGCCGCCTTCGTACTGGTCGCCGTACTGCTGCGGTTCTCGAGCGTGCCCAATCATGTCGAGCTGCGCGCCACGGTCCCCGCAGCTGCGACCGGGACGAATCACCAGGCTGATCGCGGATCTGCGCTCTCCTACCCGCAGCTGGCGATGGGCATGATCGCGATCTTCCTCTACGTCGGCGTGGAGGTGTCGACCATCGACAATCTTCCAGCCTACCTTGAGCAACCCCTGAGCAAGGGTGGTCTAGGCCTGGAAACCTCCGTGATCGCCCCGTTCGTGTCGCTGTACTGGGCCAGCCTGATGATCGGTCGCTGGGGAGGGGCCGCCGGAGCCTTCGACGTGCGCGCAGGCGCGCAGAGGCTGCTGATGCTGGTGTTGCCGTTCATTGCATTTGCGATCTACCTTGCCGTCAACGCGATCTCTGGCCACAACTCCGCACAGTTCTTCCACTACGCACCGGTGATCGCCCTGATGATCATCGCCACCCTGGCCAGCAAGGGCAATCCATCGCGCATGCTGCTGTACTTTGCCGTGTGTGGCATCGGGGCGCAGCTGGTCGGCATGTTCACCACCGGGATGACCAGTGTGATCGCCTTCATCAGTGTGGGGCTGTTCTGCAGCACGATGTGGCCCTGCATTTTCACCCTGGCAATCACGGGCCTGGGCCGCCACACCAACCAGGCAAGCAGCCTGCTGATCATGATGATCATGGGCGGCGGCATCGTCAGTTGGGCGCAGGGGGCACTGGCCGACAAGGTCGGCGTGCACTACAGCTTCATCATTGGCGTGCTGTGTTTCTGCTATCTGGCGTTCTACGCGTGGGCGGCCGGCCGTACGCTGCGTCGCCAGGGCGTGGATCTGGAGCGATTGGCCACCGAAGGCGGCCACTGAGCCGCGCCCCTGCCTGCCAGCATGGCGTGCCGGCCGCGTCGGCACGCCATCGCGCCTGCGTTCAATCGTGACGGGCCGGTCCCGTGGATCGCCGGACCTGCAAGGCATAAGCAATATCGACCACGCCACCGCTGCCGAGCTCGCGCACTTCCTTGATCAGCTCCATGGCCGCGCGCCGGCCCATCTCACGGGTGGGCTGGCAGACGGTGGTCAGTGCCGGATAGATCTGGCGGGCGATCGGCGTGTCATCGAAACCGCAGACCGAGATGTCGGATGGCACCGTCAGGCCGTGTTCGAACACCGCACAGATGACGCCTGCCGCCATATCGTCGTTGGCGGCGAAGATGGCGGTCGGCCGATCAGGCCGATCAAGCAGCGCGTTGGCGCCGATGTAGCCGGATTCGTATGAGAACTCGCCTTCCAGGACCAGGCTGGGGTCGTAGCGCAGGCCTGCCCTGCGCAGGCCTTCGCGATAGCCTGCCAGGCGCCACATGCTTGCGCCATGCGCGGCGTGTCCCTTGATATGGGCGATACGGGTATGGCCCAGCGAGGCCAGGTGTGCGATCAGCGCCACCACCGCGCCGATTTCATCCACGACGACGCCCACGTTCCGGTTCTGTTCCTTCGCCGAAATGCTGGAATACGGGATGCCCAGGTCGACCAGGCGTTCCAGCAGGGCGGTGTCGTCTGTCAGCGGCGGCGTCAGCACCACGCCGTCGAGCTGCGACTGCATGATCAATGACTCGACCTTTTCCACGATATCGGCCGCATCGTAGATCAGCGGAGCGAGCATCAGGTTGTAGTGTTGTTCCATGCACGCGTCCAGCACCCCCATCTCGATCTCCATCAGATAGTTCGAGGACGGGTTATCGAAGAGCATCGCAATGAGGTAGGAGCGCCGGCCAGCGAGGACCCGTGCCGAGGGCAAGGGGCGGTAGCGCAGTTTTTCCACCGCCGCCTCCACCCGGGCCCGGGTGCTCTTGGAGACGTTCGGCTCGTTGTTGAGCACCCGCGAGACGGTCTTCATCGAGACCCCGGCCGTTGCCGCGACATCCTCGATCCGCACGCGTCCCGGCCTGCCTGCGAGCACCTGCTCAGCTCCCGGCATCCCCCGCCCTCTGCCCGTCATAGCCTCACCATCTTTACCGGAATCCTGCACCACGGGATGTGGATACAGATGCAACTTTATCCTCAAATCCCATGCCGCTGTGCAGCAAGCATTCGTCCCACGGGCTGGGTATGCTCGGTTTTGACTGACAACGCTGTCAGGTTGCTTTCCGGCCGCCGAGCCGACCCAAGCCACCCTTCCGAGATGATTGTTCCGATGAACATCCGTCATTCCGATCGTGCGAAGCGCAACCCCGTGTTCCGTCCCCACCGCCTGATGCTGGCTGCGGCGCTTGCCATGGCGCTGGTACCTGCGGCCGGTGCGGCCCCTGCCCCGGTGAACGACGCAGGCACCATCACGCCCGCGCACTGGCCCAGGGCAACCTGGCCGCTGGCCGACGATCCGGCCATGGAACGACGCATCGACGCGCTGATCGCATCAATGACGCTGGAAGAAAAGGTCGGCCAGATCGTGCAGGGTGATATCGCCAGCATCACGCCCGATGACGTGCGCAGATATCGATTGGGTTCAATACTGGCAGGCGGCGCATCCGACCCAGGTGGCCGCTACAACGCAAAGCCCGCCGAATGGCTTGCGCTGGCCGACGCGTTCTGGGAAGCCTCGATGGACACGCGCAACGGTGGCAAGGCCATTCCCATCGTCTGGGGCATTGATGCGATGCATGGCCAGAGCAACGTGGTGGGTGCCACTCTGTTCCCGCACAACATCGGCCTGGGCGCAGCGCGCAACCCGGAATTGCTGCGCGAGATCGCAAGGATCACCGCGGCCGAAACCCGCGTGACCGGCATGGAATGGACCTTCGCGCCGACCGTGGCCGTCCCGCAGGACGACCGCTGGGGGCGCACGTACGAGGGCTACTCGGAAGATCCGGCACTGGTGGCCAGCTATGCAGGGGCCTTCGTCGAGGGCCTGCAGGGCAAGGCGGGGGCCGCGGACTTCCTCGACGACCACCACGTGATGACCACGGTCAAGCATTTCCTCGGCGATGGCGGCACGGGCAACGGCAAGGACCAGGGCAACACCACGGTCAACGAGGCCGCATTGCGTGACATCCATGCCGCTGGATACCTGCCGGCGATCAATGCGGGCGCGCAGTCGGTGATGGCGTCGTTCAACAGCTTCCATGGCGAGAAGATGCACGGGCACAAGCCACTGTTGACCGATGTGCTGAAGGGCCGGATGGGTTTCGGCGGCTTCGTGGTCGGTGACTGGAACGGCCATGGCCAGATCAAGGGCTGCAGCAACACCGACTGCGCGAAGACCTACGTCGCCGGCCTGGACATGGCCATGGCACCGGACAGCTGGAAGGGGATGTATGAGAGCACGCTGGCCCACGTGAAGGACGGCACCCTGCCGGAGGCGCGGCTGGACGATGCCGTCCGCCGCATCCTGCGGGTGAAGATGCGCATGGGCCTGTTCGACAAGCCCAAGCCCTCCGAGCGCGCATTGGGCGGCAAGTTCGAGCTGCTCGGGGCGCCGGCGCATCGCCAGGTGGCGCGGCAGGCCGTGCGTGAATCGCTGGTGCTGCTCAAGAACCAGAACCAGCTGCTGCCACTCTCGCCGAAACAGCGGGTATTGGTTGCGGGCGATGGCGCCAACGACATGAGCCGTCAGGCGGGCGGCTGGACGCTCAGCTGGCAGGGCGACGGCACGCGTCGCGAGGACTTCCCGAATGCGGAAACGATCTGGGAAGGTCTGCAGGCACAGGTCAAGTCGGGCGGCGGCCAGGCCGAACTGGCCATCGATGGCCGTTACCGCAATCGCCCCGATGTAGCCATCGTGGTGTTTGGCGAAGATCCCTACGCCGAATTTCAGGGCGACTTGCCCAACCTGATGTTCAAGAACGGCAAGTCCGGAGATTTGGAGCTGATGCGACGCCTGAAGGCAGACGGCATTCCGGTCGTGGGGGTGTTCCTGAGTGGGCGCCCGCTGTGGCTGAACCGCGAAATCAACGCCGCCGATGCCTTCGTGGCTGCGTGGCTGCCGGGCTCGGAAGGTGGGGGCGTGGCCGATGTGCTGCTGCGCGGCGGCGATGGGCGCGTGCAACACGACTTCCGCGGAAAGCTGAGCTACTCCTGGCCACGCCGCGCCAACCAGTACGAGAACAACGTGGGGCAGAAGGACTACGACCCGCAGTTCGCCTTCGGATACGGCCTGACCTATGCCGACAAGGGAAATCTACCTGCGCTTTCCGAGGACCCCGGAATTGATCCGGACGCCGCGGGTAGCGGCACCCTGTTCGAGCGTGGTGTGGCCGGCACCGGCCTGATGCTTCGCCTGACTGCCGCCAATGGCGAATCGACCGATGTCGTGCATCCCAATGCAACCACTGCCGACCAGTCACTGGCGATGGTCGCGATCAACACCGATGTGCAGGAGGGCGCACGCCAGTTCAGTTTCCGGGCGCCGGCCACGGTGGCCTTGCAGGCCAATACTCCGCTGGACTGGTCGCGCGAGACCAACGGCGAGCTCTCCGTGGTAGCGACCGTGCGTGTCGAACAGCTCCCTGCGGCATCCGCAGTGACACTGGGTACCGCCTGCGGGGCGGCGTGTTCTGCCGAGGTTGCGCTGGGCCCTGCGCTGTCGGCAGCGCCGCGGAATGAGTGGCTCAGGTTGGGCGTTCCCCTCAAATGCCTGGCCAAGGCCGGGGCAGACATGAGCCGCTTGAGCGTACCGTTTGCACTGCGCGCCGGAAAGGGCACAACGCTTGCGATCACCTCTGTCGTACTGGGCACCGAGTTCGATCGCAAGGTGGAGTGCGCGACGCAGTAGGCGCCGTGTTGAATGCCTTGGCGCGGCCGTCACGGACCGCGCCGCGCCAGGGCATTCGCTGGGCAGCCGGCACGGTATGATGCTGCAACCCCGGCACTTGCACTGATCGCAGCGGGCGCCTGCACGCCGATCACATACGCCGGGGAACCGGCGGCGGGGTCGATGGACGGCACCGCGCACGCCCTACTCCATGCTCGCTTCCCATTCTTCGCTCATCATCTGGATGGCGGTGGCCGTTGCCACTGTCGGCCTGCTGTTCCGCCCGTTCCGCATCCCGGAGTACGTGTGGGCGCTCGGCGCGGCCGCGTTGCTTCCGCTCAGCGGCACCGTGTCGTTCGGCACCACCTGGCACGCAGTCGCCGAAGGCCGCGACGTCTACCTTTTCCTGGTCGGCATGATGGTGCTGGCCGAGCTCGCCCGCCGCGAAGGGCTGTTCGACTGGCTGGCGCTGTATGCGGTGCGGCATGCGGGCGGCTCGGGGCGGCGCCTGTTCGACCTGGTGTTCCTGGTCGGCACGCTGGTAACGGTGTTTCTTTCCAATGATGCGACAGCCGTGGTGTTGACCCCGGCGGTCTACGCGGCCTGCAAGGCGGCCCGCGCCAATCCCCTGCCCTACCTGTTCGTCTGTGCCTTCATCGCCAATGCGGCCAGCTTCGTGTTGCCCATCTCCAACCCGGCCAACCTGGTGGTCTACGGCCAGCACATGCCACCGCTGCTGCAGTGGCTGGCGCAGTTCGCACTGCCCTCGCTGGCTGCGATCGGTGCGACCTATCTTGTGCTGCGCTGGGTGCACCGGCGCGAGATCGCACAGCCGCTGGTGGCCGCGCCGCAGCATCGCCCGCTGACCGAGGGCGGGCGCCTGAGTGCGCTGGGTGTGCTGTTCACCGGCAGCGTGCTGCTGGTGACCTCTGCACTTGACGGGCCGCTGGGCCTGGCCACGTTCTGCGCCGGTGCCCTGAGCGTGGCGGCGGTGGTGGTTCGCCAGCGCCGCAGCCCGCTACCGCTGCTGCGCCACGTAGCCTGGGGCGTGCTGCCGCTGGTGGCCGGGCTTTTCGTGCTGGTGGAAGCGGTAGCGCAGACCGGCGTCATCCAGACTGCGGCCAGCGCGCTGCAGGCGCTGGCGAAGACGTCACCGCAGCAGGCCAGCTGGCTGGCAGGTGGCGCGGCCGCACTGCTCAGCAACGTGGCCAACAATCTGCCGGTGGGCCTTGCGGCCGGTTCGCTGGGCCAGATGGCTGAACTGCCCGCACAGACCCGTGCCGCGCTGCTGATCGGCGTGGACCTTGGGCCGAACCTGTCGGTGACCGGCTCGTTGGCCACCATGCTGTGGCTGGTGGCGTTGCGTCGCGAAGGCGAGCATGTCAGCGCGCTCGACTTCCTGCGCGTCGGCGCGCTGGTGATGCCGCCTGCACTCATCGCTGCGCTGTTGCTGCTGTGACCAGAATGCAGGCGGCGGCCCGGCTCTAGAAGGCCAACTGCAGCCGGGTATTGAAGGTGGTGCCTTCATCCCTGCCCGCGGCACTGCCGCTGCGGTGGCGGGTCTGCCAACGCACGGCTTCGAACATCACCCGGCTGAAATCGTTGAGGTACCAGTTCGCGCCCAGTGTCCACGCGTGGCCGGTACCGCCACTGGGCAGTTCGGCATAGTCCACGTCCTCATAGCGGCCCTTCAGCTCCCACGCGCCACTGCCGCCGCGCGTCACCGGATCGGCCACCTTCACCTTGCCCCACGTGCCGGCCTTGCCCGAGTAGGACGGCAGCGCGCCCGCCAGGAACCAGCCGGCCGAGATCGCCCACGCCTCGTGGTCGCGACCATAGCGCCCGCTGGCATCGGCCCCGCGCAGGCTTCGCGTACCCCACTCGCCGGTTGCCCACGCCGGGCCGAAGAAGCCGGCCAGTTCCGCACCGTAGGCGGTGCTGCGCTCGGCACCCAGCAGTGTGCCCGGCGCGATCTTGACCAGATCGTTGAAATGCCCTGCGATGGCCGAACTGCGCACCACGCCGCTGGCCCCAGCGGGAATCTTCTCGTGGAAGGCCCATGCGCCCAGATGCACCGTGGCGTCAGCGGTGTCCAGCGGATTCCAGTGGACGCGCGTGGCCCAGGTCTGGCTGTCGTTGTCGGTGCCGGCGTTGTTGAGGTCGTTGCCGGACACCGACAGGCTGGCGTGCCACCCCTTTCCATGCACGCGCTCGGTCAGCCCGACACCAAACAGGCCGCGCTGCGGCAGCATCAACGTGCCGACCACGTTGCGTTCCTGGAACGGCGTGTTGGAGGTGCTGCTGGAGCCATCGATACCGCGATCGTTCAAGCGGTTGCCCATCGTGAGATCGGCCGGCAGGCCGAACAGGGTGTGGTCCAGCGTGGCGTAGACCGACTTCCAGGCCACCGCGTTGTCGGCGAAGTCACCCTCCACCACCCAGCCCAGGGTTCCGTAGCGTCCCTCTGCCCCCAGGCGCACCGAACGGATCTCGGTACCCGAAACATTGCGTTCGGCGACCGCGGAACCGTCAGTACTTGAGGCATCGACGAACAGGCGGCCGCGGGGACGGAACACCGTATTGCCGTCGGCACTGCTGAACTCCGGTGCGCCCTTGGCCCAGGAGACCTTGGGCAGCTTGGACTGTCCCGATTCCAGTGCGGCCACCCGCGTCTCCAGCGCAGGTGCGGGCGGCGTGGGCGTTGCGGCCGCAGTGCCCTGCCCGCCCTCCACGGCGCGGAGGCGAGCTTCCAGTTGCTGGATCTGCAACGCCTGCTGCTGCACCAGGTGTGACAGTTCGGCCTGGCTCAGTGGTGCGGGCGGGGGCGAAGTAGACTGGGCGCCTGCGTGACCGCTGGCCAACAGCAGGCCGAGCGCGACCGACAGCGCTGCCAGCGGCAGCACGGTGGAATGATTCATGGGCTCTCTCTCCGGCCAGCCGGCCCCCTGGCCCGGCGCTGGCCTGTTGCGGTGGTGCGGGGGAAGATCGGGGGAAGAAGTGCGCGCCGCCGGATCGGTCCGGCGGCGCGGCAGGCCGGCTCAGCGCGGCCGGTTCAGCTGGTGGCCTGTGCCTGGGCGTTGGGACGCCAGGTGATCAGCTTGTTCTCGACCACGTCCAGCAGGGCGTCGATGACCAGCACGAAGGCGGCCAGGATGATGATGCCGGCGAACACGCCCACGGCATTGAAGTTGCCCTCGGCCTGCGCGATCAGGTAACCCAGGCCCGCCGAGGCCCCGAGGTACTCACCGATGATCGCGCCGACCACCGCGAAGCCCACCGAGGTGCGCAGCGAGGACAGGATCCAGCTGGCTGCTGCGGGGAAGTAGACATGGCGCAGCAGGTCGCTGCGGCTTGCGCCCAGGATGCGGGCATTGGCCAGCACCACCGGATTCACCTCGCGCACGCCCTGCATGGCATTGAAGAACGTGGTGAAGAACACCAGGGTGACCGCCAGCGCCACCTTCGACCACAAGCCCAGCCCCAGCCACAACACGAAAATCGGCGCCAGCACTACGCGCGGAATTGCGTTGAAGCCTTTGATGAAGGGATCGAGGATGCGCGCCGAGCGTCGGCTCAGGCCCAGCCACACGCCGCCAGCCACACCCAGACCGGTGCCGATGATGTAGCCCAGCGCGGTTTCGGTGAGGGTGATGTAGACGTGCTGGTAGAAGGACGTATCGGACAGCCAGGTCCAGGCCTGCTGCACGATCGCCGTCGGCGAAGGGAAGAAGAACGGATCGATCACGCCCAGCGCGATACCGCCTTCCCAGCCGCCGAAAACGGCGACTACCAGGGCCAGCTGGATGAATTTGTCAGTCTTGGCGTGCATAGCTCTTCTCCACTTCGCCGCGCAGGCAGGCCCAGATGTCGCGGTACAGGTCGGTGAAACGGTCATCCAGCTTGATCTCGGCCACGTTGCGCGGCCGTTCCAGATCCACGTCGAAACTGCGCACGACACGGCTGGCCGGGCCGGAGGACAGCACCACCACGCGATCCCCCAGGGCGATCGCTTCTTCCAGGTCATGGGTGATCAGGATCACCGAGCGCCGGTCCTCCTGCCACAGACGCAGCAGCTCGTTCTGCATCAGGTGCCGGGTGTGGATGTCCAGCGCCGAGAACGGTTCATCCATCAGGATCACCTTCGGCTCGACGATCAGCGCCTGCGCCATCTGCACCCGCTTGCGCTGGCCACCGGACAGCTGGTGCGGGTAGCGGTGCTCGAAACCGGCCAGGCCGACCTTGGCCAACCACGCGTTGGCCTTGGCCTTGCGTTCGGCTTCGGGCACGCCGCGGAAGCGCAGGCCGAGTTCAACATTCTGGTAAGCCGTCTTCCACGGCAGCAGCGCATCCTGCTGGAACAGGTAGCCGACCGACTCCTGCACGCCGCTGACGGCGCGGCCGTCGATGCTGACCTGCCCGGAAGACGGCTTCAGCAGACCCGCCACGGAATTGAGGATGGTGCTCTTGCCGCAGCCGGTCGGGCCGACGATGGCAAGGAACTCGCCGTCACCCACCTGGATGTCGACATCACGCACGGCGGTGAATTCGCCGAAGGACATGGTCACCTTGTTGATGGCGACCATGGTCTGTGCAGGCTCCAGCTGCGGTGCGCCATTGAACTGGCGCACGGTGGCATTGAGGGCCATGGGGTTACCTCCGCTTACGGTTGGGCCGCCGGCGCCGCAGCGTTGGCACGCTCGACGAAGGCATTGGTGTAGGTCCTGGACAGATCGATGTTGGCCTTGGCCACATCCGTGTTGAACTCGCGCAGCACCTTCAGTGGGGTTTCCAGGTCGGCCGGCGTGAAGTGACCGTACCGGGTAAAGATCGCGCGCGCGTTCTCCACCGCGCGGGCATAGGTGGCGCGATCGCCGGAGACGTAGCTGTCCGGCAGCGCGGCAACGATCTCTTCGGCACTGTTGTCGGCGATGAACTTCAATGCCATCTGCTCGGCACGGGCGATCTTCTCGGCCGCTTCGGGGCGCTTGTCCAGGAAGCTCTGGTTGGCATACATCACCGAGGTCGGGTACAGGCCACCATAGACCTGGCGGGCGCCGTCGTCGCTGCGCGCGTCGAGGAGGATCCTGCCGACCTTGCGCTCGGTGATCAGGGTGGCAGCCGGGTCGTAGTTGACCAGCAGGTCGATCTTGCCCTGCTCCAGGGCGGCAACCGCTGCGGCGCCGGAGCCGACGCCGATCAGCGAGATGCTGTCGGCCGGAATATCATGCTGGGCGAGGAAGTGACGGACGAAGAAGTCTGACGAGGAGCCCGGCGCGGTGATCCCGACCTTCTGGCCCTTGATGGTTTCCGGCCGGGCCGGATCGAAGGTGGCATCCTCACGGCCGGCCATCACCAGCCCGGAATTGCGCGAGAGCAGCACGAAGGCGACGACGTCCTTGCCCTTGGCCTGCATCTGGATGGTGTGGTCGTAGAAGCCGACGGCCACATCTGTGGAATTGGCCACCAGCGCCTGCAGTACCTTGGAGCCGCCCTGGGCGAAGTTCTCGGTCTTCACTTCGAGACCGACATCCTTGAAATAGCCCTTGGCGTCGGCGATGAAGAACGGCAGGTTGTTGAGGTTGTAGGAGCCGACGCTGATGCGCACCGGTGCGTTGTCAGCGCTGCCTGTGGTCGCACCTTCGGCGCGGCCGCTGTTGCTGCACCCGGCCGCGGCCAGGCCGGCCGCGCACAGCGCGGCCATCAGGAACTGCTTGTACATCATCCCTCCCAGGAGTGAAGCATCTACGTTGTGGTGGCGGGGCAGGCACGCCTGTGCCGACCCAGCCGGTTTCAGATCATGCCGCTGACGTCCATTGGCGGTCTTGGGTGGTACTGGCCGTGGCGTGCGCGGGCGACGTTGCATATACCCGACCGTCGAACAGTCGGCGTGCGGTGCGCACCACGCTGGCAATCACCGGCGTATCGTCCGAAATGCGACTGAGACTCACCTCCAGGGCCCCGCTCGGATGTTCGAGGGTAATGCTGCCGGGAACGGACAGGCATCCGACCAAAGTGTGGGCCAGCGTGCCCGGCGTGACGGCGGCGGTGGCCAGGCCGACCGCGCCGGTGATGGCCAGTGCGGTGTGGCATTGGTGCGGCATGAAATAGCGCACCTGCAGATCGCCCCCCTGTTGCGGCGCCGACAGCAGCACCGGCTTGGGAATGACCTTGTTGCCGGCGTCGGCGATGCCCATGCGGGCACCTGCCTGGATGCGCAGCGCTTCCAGCCGGCGCATGAACGTCGCGTCCGCGTTCAGTTCGGCGGGCGAAGCATCACCCCGTACGCCCAGGTCCTCGGCACGCACCAGCATTATCGGCATGGCGCAGTCCACCAGGCTGACCGGGACGCCATCGATGGACTCCTGCGCGTGCCCGCTGGGCAGCAGCTTGCCGGTGCGGGCGCCCGCGGCATCAAGGAAAGAGAGCCTGACCGGCGAGGCCGAGCCCGGCGCACCGGCAATGCGCGTATCACCGCGGTAGACCACATTGCCGCCAGGCGTTTCCACCGTCGCGATGATCAGCTTGCCGGTATTGACGTTGTGGATGCGCACCTCGGTCTGCGGATCCTGAGCCTGCACCAGCCCCCGCTCGATGGCATACGGGCCCACCGCCGCCAGCATGTTGCCGCAGTTGGGAGACGTGTCCACGACCTGCTGCTCCACCCTTACCTGGGCGAACAGATAGTCCACGTCGGCATCTGCCCGGCTCGATCGGTCGATGATGGCCACCTTGCTGGTCAGCGCGTTGCCACCACCGATGCCGTCGATCTGCAGCGGATGACCCGACCCCATCACTTCCAACAGCAGGCGATCGCGTTCGGCGGTGTTCGCCGGAAGGTCGCTGGCCAGGAAGAACGGGCCCTTGGAGGTGCCGCCGCGCATGAGTACGCAGGGAATGCTGAGCAGATCGTTGGACATACGTGTGCTAGATTGATGCGTATAGGGGATGAATGACCCCTCTGTGATTCGATACTGGCATGACCCCAATTAATCTGTGAATTGCTGATTTTTGGATGATTGATACCTGATGAGCATCAATTGCGAAATTCTCGATCTACGCGCGTTCCTGCTGGTATCAGAGACGCGCAGCTTTCATCGGGCGGCGGAGATCCTGCATGTCTCCCAGCCGGCACTCAGCCGCCGGATCCAGAAGCTGGAGCAGGCCGTGGGTTCGCCGCTGCTGGAGCGGACCACGCGCAGCGTCAGCACCACTGCCGTCGGTGAGAACCTGCTGCCGCTGGTGCGTCGCATGCTGGAGGAATTCGATGGATCACTGTTCTCACTGCGCGGCCGCGAAGACACCCGCGGCGCTACCGTCACCATCGCGTGCCTGCCGACGGCGGCGTTCTACTTCCTGCCCAGCGTGATGGCGCGTTTCCACGAAGCGCATCCCAACGTCCGCTTCCGGATCCTGGATATCCCGGCGACCGAGGGCCTGCAGGCGGTGGAACGTGGCGAAGTCGAGTTCGGCATCAACTTCATGGGCGCCAACGATCCGAATCTCGATTTCGACGTACTGGCCGAAGACCCGTTCGTGCTGGCCTGCCGACGCGACCACCCGCTGGCCCGCAAGCGCAAGGTGGAGTGGGCCGACCTGGCCGAGCATCAGCTGATCACCGTGCATCGCACCAGCGGCAATCGCACGCTGCTGGACGGCGCCCTGGCGCGCGAGAACCTCAAACTGAGCTGGCACTACGAAGTGACCCACCTGTCGACGTCACTGGGCATGGTCGAGGCCGGCATCGGCGTTTCTGTTCTGCCGAAAATGGCGACGCCGGACGGGGATCATCCCACCCTGGTGACGCGCTCGATAGGCAACCCTGTGGTGTCGCGCACGATCGGGATCGTCCGTCGCCGAGGCGCCCTGCTCTCGCCTACTGCGGAACGCTTTCTTCAGATGTTGATGAGCCAGTGGCGCGGGGAGAGCTGAACATCGTTTGATGGACCGGCGGACCCGAGATCTGGCGGAAAGTGATGGCCGGGCATGGCTCGGCCCTACAGAGGCGCCAGCTCGCGCGCCAGAAACGGCGCCGTCCGGCTGCCCTTGGCACGCGCCACCTGATGCGGCGTTCCCTTCGCCACGATGGTGCCGCCCGCGCCACCTGCGCCCGGGCCGACGTCGATCACCCAGTCGGCCTGCGCGACCGCACGCATGTCATGCTCGATCATGACCACGGTGTTTCCTGCCTCGACCAGCCGCTGCAGCTGTACCAGCAGCCTGTCCGCATCGGAGGCATGCAGGCCGGTGGTGGGTTCGTCCAGCACGTAGAGCGTGCGCCCGCGCTGGCTGCGCTGCAGTTCGGTGGCCAGCTTGATGCGCTGGGCCTCGCCCCCTGAAAGCTCGGTGGCCGGCTGGCCCAGCCGCAGGTAACCCAGGCCGATTTCCTGCAGCAGCTGCAGCGGTCGGGCGATGGGCTCCTCCCCGCTGAAGAACGCATGCGCCTGGTCCACCGTCATCTGCAGGACCTCGGCGATGTTGCGGTCATTCCACAGCACCTTCAGCGTGGCTTCGTTGTAACGCGCGCCGTGGCAGGTGGGGCATGGGGCGTAGACACTGGGCATGAACAGCAGTTCGACGCTCACGAAACCCTCGCCTTCGCAGGTCTCGCATCGGCCCTTGGCCACGTTGAACGAGAAACGGCCCGCATCGAACCGGCGACGACGTGCGGCCGGCGTCGCCGCGAACAGCTTGCGAACGTGATCGAACAGCCCGGTATAGGTGGCCAGGTTGGAGCGTGGCGTGCGGCCGATCGGCTTCTGGTCCACCTGCACCACGCGTTGGATGGCGTCCACATCCCCGGCCAGTTGGCCTCGGGTGGTTTCGATCACCGTCGGCCCGTCGGTCGGCGATGCCTCGGCACCATCGTCCGCGGGTTCGTGCCCCAGATGCAGCAGCATCAGCTCCGGCAGTGCCTGCGCCATCAGGCTGGACTTGCCCGAGCCGGAAATGCCGGTCACTGCCGTCAGCAACCCCAACGGCACCTGGGCGTCCACGCCCTGTAGGTTGTGGCGATGGATGCCCTGCAGTTCCAGCCAATGCCTTGCGCTGCGCTGGCGGCTGGCGGGTGCCGGCACCCGGTCGAACAGATACTGGGCCGTGCGCGAATCCTGCACCTGGCGCAGGCCGTCGGGCTCGCCGCTGTAAAGCACGCGCCCTCCCCGTTCGCCGGCCTCCGGCCCCACGTCCACCAGCCACTGCGCGCGGCGCATCAGCTCCAGATCGTGCTCCACAACGAACACCGAGTTGCCGCCATCACGCAGCCGATCCAGCGCGTCGTACAGCGCCTGGCTGTCGGCCGGGTGCAGGCCAGCCGAAGGCTCGTCGAGCACGTACAGCACACCGAACAGCAGCGAGCTGAGCTGGGTGGCCAGCCGCAGGCGCTGCAGTTCGCCGGCGGACAGCGTTGGCGTGGCGCGGTCCAGCGAGAGATAGCCCAGGCCCAGCTCACGCAGCTGCCGTACACGCGCCATGACCCCAGCCGCCAGTCGCTGTGCAGCCAGCCGCTTCTCTTCCGAAAGGGCCGAAGTCAGGCGGACATCCGGGGCCGCAGCATGGACGGCGCGCCCGCTGGCCGCACGCTGGTTGCGGTCGCGGCGCGTGGCGTTCCTGCTGGTGGGTTCGCCCCGGCTGTGCGCGCTGAAGTCACCTTGCGCGATGGGCTCCAGCAGATCCGCCAATTGATCCAGGGGCAGCCGCATGAACTCGCCGATATCCACGCCCGCGAAGGTGATCGAGAGCGCTTCCGGCTTCAGTCGCTTTCCGTGGCAGGCCGGGCACAGCTTGCCTTCCATGTAGCGGGAAACCCGCTTGCGCATCAACGCGCTCTGGGTATTGGCAAAGGTCTGCAGCACATAGCGGCGCGCGCCGGTATACGTGCCCATGTAACTCGGCTCGAGCTTCCGCTTGAGTGCGGCCCGGGTCTCGGCCGGCGTGAAGCCGGCATAGACCGGCACGGTGGGTGTTTCCTCGGTGAACAGGATCCACTCCCGGTCCTTCTTCGGCAGCTTCTTCCACGGCACGTCGATGTCGTAGCCGAGCGTGACCAGGATGTCGCGCAGGTTCTGGCCATGCCAGGCTGGCGGCCAGGAAGCGATGGCGCGCTCGCGGATGCTCAGCGACGGGTCCGGAACCATCAGCGCTTCGGTCACCTCGTACACATGCCCAAGCCCGTGGCAGGTGCTGCAGGCGCCCTGCGGCGTGTTGGGCGAGAAGTCCTCGGCGTACAGCATCGGCTGGTTGGCCGGGTATGCACCTGCACGCGAATACATCATGCGCACCAGGCTGGACAGCGTGGTGACACTGCCCACCGATGAACGTGCATTGCTCGCGCCGCGCTGCTGCTGCAACGCCACTGCCGGTGGCAGCCCGTCGATGGCGTCCACATCGGGCACGCCGGCCTGGTCGATCAAGCGCCGCGCGTAGGGCGCAACGGATTCAAAGTAGCGCCGCTGTGCCTCGGCGAAGACGGTGCCGAAGGCCAGCGAAGACTTGCCGGAACCGGATACCCCGGAGAACACCACCAGTGCATTGCGCGGGATGGAGACGTCGACATTCTTGAGATTATGCTCTCGCGCACCGCGCACCTCGACGCAACCGCTGGCAGCGGCGGCACATGACGATTCACCAAAGGGGGGCTTGGACATCTTCGCGATCCTGCGGGCAGTGAACGGCGCGCGTCGAAGCGCGCCCAATGGTGCATTCTCGCTGCTGCGGGGTGAAGGTGGGGGATGGCGCGGTCAGGCCATGGGTGATTCCCAACTTTCATAGGCGATACATGCTGCCTGCACTGTTTGCCGCCAGCCTTTCAACGCGGTCGGCCATCGGCAGGCCCTGCGACCATCCTGCCGCCATGGCCAGCGCGTCGCGCATTGGGTCGGATGCCCTGGCGCGCTCGTTGCGGATACGACAGGTTTCAGGGTCGTTGGCGAACAGGCCGCGCGCGAACATGCGGCCCTGCTCTGCCAGCCGGGCAGTCTTGGGGCCGCGGATGGTGGCGAAGCGCAGCAGTACCTCTTCCAGGCAGCCATCGCCCCCGCCAATGCAGCGTGCCAGGTGCCAGGCGTCTTCAAGTGCCTGGCATGCTCCCTGCCCCGATGTTGGCAGCGGCGCATGGGCTGCGTCCCCAATGAGCAGCACGTTTGCGCGGCTCCAGGTGTGCAGCGGCTCAAGGTCGTGCACGGCGACCCGCTGGACGGCGTGCGCCGGCGTGGCCTCGATGAGGCGGTCGACAGGCTCGGGCCATCCTGCAAACAAGCACCTCACTTCGTCGTGCATGCCCGCGGCGGGGGACGCCGCAGGGAGTGGGCGCGCCTGCGCGGCCGCCCAATACACCCGATCTTCGCGGACGGCGACGCAGCCGAAACGATCCCCGGCACCCCAGTAGTCATCGATCCTGATGTCGCTTGCCAGTGCCCTGCCCTGTGCAACCCCGATCCAGTTCACGAAGCCCTGGTAGATCGGCGTGTTGTCCCCCGCGACGAACCTGCGCGCCACCGAATCCATGCGCCCGTCCGCGCCGAGCAGCAGATCCGGGCGGATGCTGTGCCCATTGTTGAACCGCGCCACGGCCTTGCCGCTGGCATCCAGCTCAATTGTTTCGGCGCAATGCCCGAACGCCACCGGGATACGCGCTCGCATCACATGATCCAGCAGAACCGCCTGCAGGTCCCTGCGCAGAATCGTATGGGTCGGGTATCCCATGATCTGGTCTAGCAACGTGATATCCAGGCCACCCAGCGGGTCACCCGCTGCATTCCAGCGGTGCACGGATGTCGGCCGGCCGCCGACTGCACCCATGTCCTCCAGCAGCCCGAATTCCTGCAGTACGAAGCCGGCGTTGGGCCAGAGTGTCACGCCGGCGCCCATGGTTGATGGTGCGGTGCGGCGCTCGTATACGAAGCAGCTGTGCCCTTGCTTGTGGAGGGCAAGGGCCACGCTCAGGCCTGCGATGCCGCCACCCAGGATTCCTACGTCCATTCCAACACGCCTTTTATCAGCCCCGGGTACGCCATTGCGGAACATCCATGGGGCGGGAGTGCAGTCTGGACTCTGCCAATGCTGGCAACTAGCATGCAGAAGTGAGAGAAGTTCATACCCTGGACGGGATAGTCATGCGCAGTAGTTTCGACCTGAACACCGTCCGTGTGTTCGTGGCCGTTGTAGACGAGCAGAGCTTTTCGGGTGCGGCGCGCCTGCTGGCCCTGCCTTCATCCAACGTCAGTCGCCATGTCGCTTCACTGGAGCGCAACCTGGGCGTTCGACTGCTGGAGCGCAGTACCCGCCACCTGCGCATGACCGAAGCCGGCACCTTGCTATACGCGCGCGCCAAGCCCCTGCTCGATACCCTGCTGTCCACCGAGGAGGAGCTCGGCGCGGTGCAGCGCGAACTGAAGGGTCCTCTGAGGATGTGCATTCCGACCGAAGCGCCACGGCTGCTCGCGCCCATCCTCGCCGAGTTCTGCAGTCTCCACCCCGGCATTGAATTGGAGTGCGACACGCGCCTGACCGGCCTGGAAGTGCTGCGCGAAGACATCGATCTCTCCCTGTTCTTCCACCGTGGCCCGCAGGATGACAGTGCGTTCATCACCCGTGTTCTGGCGACATTGCCCAGCATTGTGGTGGCCGCGCCGGCGTTGCTGGCCAGGACTGGCGTGCCGCATCGGGTGCATGAACTCAAGCGCTTCCCTTGCATCACCACCGCAAGTGCCCTGAAGGGGCAGCCCTGGCAGTTTCTCGACGCCACGGGAAACATCGTGAAGGTGTCTGTGCGCAGCCGCTATCGGGTCAACAGTGGGGAGTTGGCCGTTGCGGGCGCACGCCAAGGCCTGGGCTTTGCCATCGTTGCGGCCCATCCGTGCCAGGACGACATTGCCGACGGCCGGCTGCAGGAAGTGCAACTGGATCTGCTACCTGCGCCGCTGCAACTGCTTGGAGCCTATAGCCATCGCCATTCGGTCATGGCGCGGGTCCGGGCGTTGCTGGAATTCATCCAGGCCCGGCTGCAACCGGCAGCGCCTGTGTTGCGTCCCGATCAATCCGGGCGGTGACAGCGGCGGGCAGTCAGCGCCCGTCCGGCCGAACCGGCTCGCGAGCACCTGTTCTGGGAGCAAACGCCACCTTCTCTCCATTGACCAGCTCGACCACGAGCTGGTTGGAGTGATTGAAGCCGATGGTACTCGCCCAGGCGAAGTGCGAGACGGTACGCCGAAGCTGCGATGTGCGGCGATACAGTTGACCCAGGGTGACGGTGCGGACCAAGCGGCCACGATGGTAGAAAAGCAGCACCGGCTCGCTCAACCTCACGTCAGCCGGAACCAGGTTCATGCCCTCGTAGCCGACCACGACCGACTCCCCATCGTCCGACGGGAACAGCCAGCGATGCCACCCGGGTATCAGCCAGGCCTCTTGACCGGATGCCTGCGGCGTTACCCGTGTTGAATTCAAGGCCGGATCGGAATCAGCACAGAGATTCCGCGCGGAGGAGCATGCCGTGAACCTCTCCGGCGGCGGCAGCGGGGCATCGGCAAGCGCCGGGCCCGCAGCCAGTGCAGCAATGAGCGTGATGAGAGCCTTCATTTCACTGCACACCTCGATCAAGTGGCCGCCGAAGCGGAAACTAAGCGGCGTGTACGTAGGGCGCTACCGCCGCAGCAAGCACATCGATTCCCCACGCGGAGCCTGCGATTTCCTCGGGCTGGCTTCTCTTGAAGCGTGACCAGTCGGCCCTGGCAAGTCGGCCGACCAGAAGCTGATCGGCAGGAAGCTGGTGCATCGACCAATAGGGAAACTGGCGGGTAGAGACGCGCCCGCGGGCCAGCTCCACGACATCCGTGTGGCTGGCCGATTGCAGCACGCGCTCGTAGACGCTGGCCACGCCATCTTCCGGGCCTTCGAAGTACTGCACGAATCGCGTGCCGTCGTGCAGCAGCACGCCTGTCACCCCTGCAAGCTTGTTGAACCTTGCAGCATCGGCCACGAGCGCCTTCAGACGATCAATCGAAAGACCTTCGGCGGCCTGGCTTGCGTATACAACGGCCCTGATGGGCATGGACATCCGCCTTGAATGTGGCGCCACGTCGGCACCTATTCACACTCTAGCATCCGGTACAAGCCCGGGCCGTGATGCGTATTCTTAATTCTTCAGAATAAGGACGGTCGATGGCTGCGCCGTACGGCACGCCAGACGGCATGATGGGCGCCCCAAACGTTCAGGGCATTGTTCATCTTCATGCGAGACATCGGACAGTTCTATGTAGTCAGCGTCGAAGGAGTGGCGCGTGAGGATGGCACCCTGCTGCAGGTCACCCGGATTGATTGCTCCTGCCTGAAATGCTCAAGGCAATTCCGGGCCATTCCTGGTCATGGGCTTGTCGACCTCAACGGCGCTGCTTCGCTCAGCTGCCCGGGGTGCGGCAACCATCAGTCCGTCAGCCGTGCGCGGTTGGAGGAATTCACATTGCGGACTGACCCCTGAGTGGACCCGCACCGCTTCTCGACGCCGCGCCAACGCGCCCGACACCTCTGCATCGATATCTTCCCGTAGTAGACCCACAACGGCGTTCCAATGAGTCATACCGGCATATTCAAGATCACCGACCTCACCTACAGACCGGGCGCAGAGGGCGACCTGGCCCGGGCCCTGCAGATAGAAGCAACCTGCACGGCGTGCGGCGCAACCAGCGTCTGGGGTGAGCAGGAGATGGAGCATGTGAGAGGAGGCACCGTGCTTGCGTGCCGCGCGTGCGGTACGCGCCAGGCCATCAGCAATGCCGGCCTGATCAGCTGCCCGTCCGAGATACGACACCGGCAGGGCTGACCGGGACGGGACCGGGCAACCACGTGAACTGCCCGGCCGCCATGATTGACCTGTCAGCGGCGGGCAACCGACGCCTGCGCCCGATGCCGTTTGATCCAGTCCAGTGATTGGGCAATACCACCGAACGGGAAGAAGTGCGGGCTGGCCAACCCGTGGGCCTCAGTCAAACCGCTCACCAGGTGGTCCACGAATACTTCCGGCCCCGCGGTTCCGAGCAGTCGTCCGATCGAGATGCCGTACTTTGCCAGCATGGATGCACTGGCACCCACCCCGCACATTGCGGCGTAGCGTGCCAGCCGCGCGATGCTTGCCGGACCCGGCACGCCGACCAGTACCGGAACATCGATGCCACGGGCGCGCAGCGCGTCCAACCAGGCCAGAACGACGTCGGCATCGAAGGCGAACTGCGTGATGATCATCGGCGCCATGCCGCGTGCTTCGATGGCTCGGCACTTGTGATCCAGCACCTGCCAGCACTCGTCACTGCCCATCACCGGATGGCCCTCGGGATGACCGCCGATGGCGACGACCTTGATGCCGCCCCTCTCTAGAAGCCCTGTCTGGATGATCGAAGCGCTATCTGCAAATGGGCCGGCGGGCGTAGCCAGATCGCCGGCGATCACCAGGTACTGGGCGACACCGGCCTCGCTGGAGGCACGCTGCAGGAACCGCTCAAGCGCGGCACGCGACCCGATTCGGCGGGCCGGGAGATGCGGCATCGGCTCGAAGCCCAGTTCACGCACCCTGCGCGCCGCTGCCAGGCGTGCGTCGTCGTCCTCGCTGGCCAGCCAGGGAATGGAAATCGTCGTGCCACGCGGAATGCGGGCGGCTTCGGCAGCCAGCGCCGGCATGGCCTTGGCGCTTACCTCCAGCGAAAAGGCATCAAGGAAGGCCTGCGCCCGCAGTGACGTAGGTGCGGACATTACTTGCCCATGCCTGCACTGCTGGCCAGGGGCGAACTGTTCCGCGCCAGGTCGATGAAGGCCTCCAGATAGTCGATGCCGGTGTCGGCCTGGCGCGCACCCAGATAGATCTGCTTGGGAATGCCCTTCGCACCGAGGCGCACCGGTACCACGTCCATGCGCGCGGCATACTCCTCCACCAACCAGCGTGGCATGGCGGCCACGCCACGGCCGCTGGCCACCATCTGCATCATGATGTCGGTGGTTTCAATGGCCTTGTGCCGTCGCGGGGTGATGCCGGCCGGCAGCAGGAACTGGTTGTAGATGTCCAGGCGCTCGAACGGCACCGGGTAGCTGATCAGCACTTCCTGGGCGAGCTGGCGTGGCTTTACATGGTCGAGCTTGGCCAGCGCATGATTGCTGGCCACCACCAGCACCTGCTCGTAGTCGAATACGGGAATGAACTTCAGGCCCGGCTTCAGCAGCGGGTCCGGGGTGACCAGCAGGTCGATCTCGTACCCGAACAGTGCACCAATGCCGCCGAACTGGAACTTCTGCTTGACGTCCACGTCCACGTCCGGCCACGCGGCCAGGTACGGCGAGACGATCTTCAGCAGCCACTGGTAGCAGGGATGGCATTCCATGCCGATGCGCAGCGCACCCCGCTCACCCTGTGCGAACTGGCCCAGCCGCTCCTCGGCCAGGTCCAGCTGTGGCAGCACCCGGTTGGCAACCGCCAGCAGGTACTGCCCGGCCTGGGTCAGCCGCAGGCTGCGGCCTTCGCGCAGCCAGACGTCGGTACCCAGCTGCTGCTCCAGCTTCTTCATGCTGTGGCTCAGGGCCGACTGGGTCAGGTTGAGTACGCCGGCGGCAGCGGTGAGAGAGCCCTGCTGCTCGACCTGCTGCACGATACTGAGGTGGATCCGCTCCAGCATGATGATGAATCCCGCTCATGGATTGGTGAAGTAATACCATTTTACGTCATGGAAGGGCGTGGCTAGCATCGGGTCATGCTTTCACCTACCCGCCCCCTTCGAATCGTCGCCGTTTCCGGCGGATTGCAGCGCCCCTCCAGGGCCGCGGCCCTGGCCGAGCATCTGCTGGACCTGATGGGCGAGGACATCCATAGCGAGCAGCACCTGGTTGAACTGGGCGAGCTGGCCCCGCAGCTGGCGGGTGCGCTCTGGCGTTCGCAGCTGCCCGACACGGTGGAACGCCAGTTGGCCGCCGTCGAGCAGGCCGATGTGCTGGTGGTGAGCACGCCGGTCTATCGCGGCTCGTACACCGGGCTGTTCAAGCATTTCTTCGACTTCATCCACCAGGACGCACTGGTCGACACCCCCATCCTGCTGGCCGCCACCGGCGGCAGCGAGCGCCATTCGCTGGTGATCGACCATCAGCTGCGCCCGCTCTTCAGCTTCTTCCAGGCGCGCACCCTGCCGCTGGGCGTCTACGCCACCGACCGCGATTTCGTCGACGGCCACGTGCACAACGATGCCCTGATCGAGCGGACGCGGTTGGCGGTGCGGCGGGCCCTGCCGCTGCTGGCCCTGCCCCGCCACCGCGCCGCCGCCCTTGAGGCCGCCGCAGCACATTGAATGCCGGATGCCTTCGCCCGCATCCGGATGTCACCCCGCACTACGGAACGCCATCCATGACGACCGACACCTTCACCTTCAGCATCACGCGCATCCCCTTCAACGAGGATTACCAGCCCGCCGATGGGACGCGCATCACCACCAATTTTGCCAACCTGGCCCGCGGCGCGTCGCGCCAGGAGAACCTGCGCAACACGATCAGCATGATCAACAACCGCTTCAACGATCTGGCGCACTGGGACAACCCCAGCGCGGATCGTTACGCGGTCGAGCTGGACATCATCTCGGTGGAGATGCACATCGATGGCGGCAATGGCAGCGATCCGTTCCCGCTGATCGAAGTGCTGCGACCGACCATCGTCGACACCCGCACCGGTGCCCGTACCGAAGGCATCGTCGGCAACAACTTCTCGTCCTACGTGCGCGACTACGATTTCAGCGTGGTGCTGCCGGCCAGCAACGAAGGCAAGGCCACCTTTGGCATTCCGGAAGGCTTTGGAGACCTGCACGGCAAGCTGTTCAGGCATTTCCTGGAATCTGACGCCTACCGTGCCAACTTCAGCAAGGGGCCGGTGATCTGCATCAGCGTATCCAGCAGCAAGACCTACCACCGCACCGAGAACCACCACCCGATCCTGGGCGTGGAGTACCGGCAGGGCGAGTTCTCTCCCACTGACCAGTACTTCGACAAGATGGGCCTGCAGGTGCGCTACTTCATGCCGCCGGGCAGCGTCGCACCGCTGGCGTTCTACTTCCAGGGCGACCTGCTGGGCGACTACTCGAACCTGGAGCTGATCGGCACCATCAGCACGATGGAGGCCTTCCAGAAGATCTACCGCCCGGAGATCTACAACGCCAACTCCGTGGCCGGCAAGGTCTACCAGCCCAGCCTGAAGCACCAGGATTACTCCTCCACCCGCATCGTCTACGACCGCGAAGAGCGCAGCCAGCTGGCGGTCAAGCAGGGCAGGTTCACCGAAGAACACTTCATCAAGCCATACCGCGCCGTGCTTGAGCAGTGGACCGCCCGCTGATCCATCGATTCCCCACTCGCCCCAGGAAACAAGACGCAATGTCGACGAAGAAACTGCTTCCCACCTCCACCGCAGGCAGCCTGCCCAAGCCATCCTGGCTGGCCGAGCCCGAGAAGCTCTGGTCACCCTGGAAACTGCAGGACGATGGCCTGATTGAAGGCAAGCAGGACGCGCTGCGCCTGTCCCTGCAGGAACAGCAGCACGCAGGCATCGACATTGTCAGCGACGGCGAACAGACCCGGCAACACTTCGTTACCACCTTCATCGAGCACCTCAGCGGTGTCGATTTCGAGAAGCGCGAAACCGTGCGCATCCGCAACCGCTACGATGCCAGCGTGCCGACAGTGGTTGGCGCGGTCAGCCGCCCGAAACCGGTGTTCGTGGAGGATGCGAAGTTCCTGCGCCGCCAGACCGCGCAACCCATCAAGTGGGCCCTGCCTGGCCCGATGACCATGATCGACACGCTGTATGACGCCCACTACAAGAGCCGCGAAAAGCTGGCCTGGGAGTTCGCGAAGATCCTCAACGAAGAGGCAAAGGAACTGGAGGCCGCCGGCGTGGACATCATCCAGTTCGATGAGCCCGCCTTCAATGTGTTCTTCGACGAAGTGAACGACTGGGGCGTGGCTGCGCTGGAGAGGGCCGTCGAAGGCCTGAAGTGCCAGACGGCCGTGCACATCTGCTACGGCTATGGCATCAAGGCCAACACCGACTGGAAGCAGACACTGGGCTCGGAATGGCGCCAGTACGAAGAATCGTTCCCGAAGCTGCGGACCTCCAGCATCGACATCATCTCGCTGGAATGCCAGAACTCGCACGTGCCGATCGACCTGATCGAACTGGTGCGCGGCAAGAAGGTGATGGTGGGCGCCATCGACGTGGCCTCCAATACGGTGGAAACGCCGGAAGACGTGGCCAACACGCTGCGCAGGGCGCTGCAGTTCGTG
This sequence comes from Stenotrophomonas maltophilia group sp. Smal32, assembly GCF_030237085.1. NCBI lineage: Bacteria > Pseudomonadati > Pseudomonadota > Gammaproteobacteria > Lysobacterales > Lysobacteraceae > Stenotrophomonas > Stenotrophomonas maltophilia group sp. Smal32. Next base: position 34,167 of record NZ_JASJSI010000009.1, on the reverse strand, counting down.
GATGCCGACAAGCTCTACCCGAGCACCAACTGCGGCATGGCACCGCTGGCGCGTGAAGTGGCACGCGGCAAGCTGCGCGCGCTCAGCGCAGGGGCGAAGATCGTGCGCGAGGAGCTTTCGGCGTAGCGCGGCCACCCGGCGGGCGACTGGGTGGAGCCTGGTCTGTGGTCGACCAGGCTCTGCCATTTTCCTGCACATCAGGCCGCACTGCCATCGGCGGCCGACGGGGCGCGAGCGCCTCCTTGATCCGCCTCACCTCCCCCGCTCCCGCCTCAGCCAGGCGGCGGGCCTGCTGCCGCTGCTCGCGGGAGAGCGGTGGCGTCCCCGCACCTTGCGTGCCGGGCGTTGCATCCACCAGTCGTGCCACTGCATCGCGCAGCCGCAACTGGGGGCAAAGCCGAACGGCGCACCAGCGCTCGGCATAGCGCTTGGCCTGGCGTACATTCGCCGCAGCGACGACCTTGCTTCGTGACATCCTGCGCGCATCCAGGCATAGGCGGATACCGAGTACGGGGTGTGCCATGATGTGCGCCACCGAACGGCCGTTCCACCATAGATCCCAGCGCCCGCCGTTCTGCACCCAGCCGGAAGGCTGGAAGTCGATCATGCACGCAGGATGTTTGAACGAAGAAGCCATCGCTGGAAGGATACAAACGCCGGTCGCATGCCTTGAGACCGGGCCAGCATCTACGCGACAGGCTCCTGGGCAGTCAGTTAACGTGACGCGTCACGATCGATAGTGCTTTCGATCCAGTCAATGTAGCGGGACACGCGAACGCTGTAGACCACTTGGCCATAGTAGCCGGCTTCAAGTGCGTGCTCGGAAACGGCAGTGATCCAGGACCCAAGGCCGACCAGCTTCCACACGCCTTGATCCTCGATCAGCAGCGGGCCGCCGCTGTCGCCGTTGCCGAGCACGCCTTCAAGGGGCAGGCCCTGCGGAGGCGGGTCGAACCGGTACCAGAGATAACGCGTGTTGCCGCCGGTAATCGCGTTGTAGGCCCGCCGCAGCGTCGTACGATGCGGCCCGCCGGGCACCAGTCCAGTCGCACCGTTGCCGGTGGCGCCTTTGCCGATCAAGGTGGCGATCTGGGTGACCTCGGCGCTGCCACGATAGAGCGCCAGCGGCTGCACGTCGCTCACCGGTGTGGCAAGTCTGATCAGCGCAATGTCATCCGACGCCGCCAGAAACGCGTGGATTTTCGACGCACTCCCCGTTGCCATCGCCTCCATGCCCAGCGCCTCGGGCATCCTCCGATAGCCGGGGTGCAGGAAGACACGCTCGACACCATAGCCCTTGCCATCGATGGTGATGGTGGCGCCCATCCCCTCCATCGGTGCGGCATGCGCGGCGGTCACCACCCATCTCGGTGCAATCAGGACGCCGTGCCCCTCGCCCGGCATGTCTGCCAGTGCCGGGAATTCCGTTGCGTCTATCTGGTACCTGGCATCGTCAACATCATCGCGGATGACCACGGCACCGGCGGCGAACGGGAGCGCGGCAAGCGCGAGGAAAAGCCAGCGGTTCATGGAAGCCTTCGTCCCTGCGGTCAAGTGACAACAGCCTAGGGCATCGCCCCCGACGCAGGGAGGTCGTGCGACCAGCCCTGCTGATGACCGACGAACGCGGGAAAACGGCGACTGAAGCCAGGCGGGCCTTGCCCTACCTGCGACCACGATAGGGTTCGCAGCCCACGCCATCATTGTCGCGATCAAGGTGTGGCCCATACCCCGGATCACCACGCCGTACCGGCGCTGCTCCGGCGGCGCGGGCCTCCGTGCAGTTGGCAAACACCCCGGACCTGCGCGCAGAACCGGGGGCGAAACTGCTGCGCGGGGTGTCGACATATCGAGGCGCTGCTGGAGCGCCTCGATGGCAGTGGTAGTCACCGGTCTTGCGGTTGGTTTGGCAGCCATTCCTGTCGAGCCCGCCGGGATGGCCGAGGGCGTTTGCCGACAACAGCAATGCGAGCAGGCCGAATGCGAGCCATGCGATTGAAAAAGCGCGTCGGATGTCCATGCCCTCCCCCTGTCAGGCAGTCCTGCCAGGGCGAAGGCTAGCATGGGGTTGCAACCGTCGATCAGGTTCGACACTACAGCGGTTGTTGCCTTCAGCGCTGGTAGTTCTTCAGGAACAACCAGGTGATCAACGTGGCATCCGGGCCCTTCGGGTCGGTGAACGGCAAGCCCGACTGGCTGCCACTCCACGCATGCCCCATGCCCTGTACCACATAGTGCTGTGCCAGCGTGCGACCGCCATAGGCATAGGTGTCCATCGTGTAGGCACGCCCACCCGGCACCTGGCCATGGTAGGTGCTGGTCGGCAGGTACTTCACCGAGTCGTTGTCCAGGCCGTCGTCGGCCAGGTCGTTGGTCTGCAGGAACTGGCGCACGGCCTGCTCACCGTTCACCGGGTTGACGGTGAGGTCGGCGCTGCCATGGAACACCAGCACCGGCAGCGGGCGCGGCATCGGTGAGCCCGAGCACTGCCAGGCCAGCCGACCGTTGCTGTCCGGCGAATGGATGCTGCCGGCCAGCAACGCGTAGGCGCTGCCGGAGATGGTGGTCGCACCCTTGAACATGCCGCCGGAATGGATGGCACCAGCGGCGAACACGTCCGAATAGCAGGCCAGCATGATCGAGGTCATAGCACCGCCGGCAGAAATGCCGGTGACGTAGACCCGGTGCGGATCGACGCTGTAACCGGCCTTCACCTTGTCCACGATGCCGGCCAGGATCGACGCCTCGCCGCTGTCACGGGCCTGGTTGATCGGCAGCTGCCAGTTCCAGCAGCGCGCCGGGTTGGAGGTCACGTTCTGGCGCGGATAGACCACGATGAAACCCTCGATGTCGGCCACATCGTTGAAGCCGGAGGCCTCGCCCATCAGGTTGGGGCCGTTGACGCAGCCGTGCAGCACCAACAGCAAGGGCAGCGGCTGCTGGTCGCTGTAGCCGGCCGGCACCCAGACCTGGTATTCGCGGGCGCCGAACAGGTTGCCGTACAGGCCGATGTCCCAATGCCCGGCAGGGCCCGCGGCGAGCACGCTGCCTGCCGACGCCAGCCAGCAGCACAGCGCCAGCAGTACCGCCTTGATCGAATCGATTCCGGAATTCATGGCCAGATCCTCATGCGTGAGTCGTGGATGAAGTAGTACCGGGGAGCGCGTCCGGCTGAGGGCACGCCCAGTATCCGCATCCGGCGGCCACTGCCGACTGGACCTAGGTCCACTCGCCGCTGCCGGATGACACCGCTAGCCTTCGCTGCAGGGGTGGCAATGGGCCATCTGTGAGCACTTGCCTGGGGGAGGACCGAATGAAACGGAATTGCCTGAGTCTCATGATCGGCGCACTGCTGGCCTCCGGGCCGGTACTGGCACAGGACACGCCACAGGCCGTGCCGACGGCAGGCAGGACCGCTTCACCCACAAACCTGGACAGCATCAAGGTCACCGCACGCAAGCGCGAGGAAACGCTGCAGGAGGTACCGGTCGCCGTCACCGCCTTCACCTCCGAGGCGCTGGACAGGATGAATGTCCAGGACATCAGCGACCTGGATGCGCAGGTACCGAACCTGACCATCTACGCCGCCCGTGGCGCCAGCAGCACGGTTACCGCCTACATCCGCGGCATCGGCCAGTCCGATCCCACCTGGGGCGCCGACCCGGGCGTAGGCATCTATCTGGATGACGTTTACATCGCGCGGCCGCAGGGGGCGCTGCTGGACGTGTTCGATGTCTCGCGCATCGAGGTGCTGCGCGGCCCGCAGGGCACGCTGTACGGCAAGAACACCATCGGTGGCGCGATCAAGTACATCTCGCGCGGCCTGCCCACCAGAACCGAGGGCTTCGCCCAGGTCACCGTGGGCAACTACAGCCAGCTGGATGCCAAGGCCGCCATCGGTGGTCCGATCGGTGGTGCCGACAGCGGCCTGCGTGCCCGCGTGGCGGTGGCCAGCATGAACCACGATGGCTTCGGCGAGAACACGTTCAACGGTCAGCCGGTCAGCGACAAGCAGATCAACGCGGCGCGCGTGAACCTGGGTGCGTACGCCGGCGATGACTTCGACGTGCAGTTCGCACTGGACTGGATCGACGACCACTCCGGCATGCGCGGTTCGAAGATGCTGGCGCCCAATCCGTTCCTGCGCGCCTACCCGCCAATGGACAGCCGTTATGACATCCGTTCGGGCATGCGCAATCTCAACAACGTGGAAACCAAGGGCGCGTCGGCCACGGTGAACTGGCGCCCGAACGAAGATATCGCGGTGAAGTACGTGGTGGCCAAGCGTGAATCCGACAGTGAGGCCAACATCGACTTCGACACCACGCCGATCAAGCTGGCCGACGTGGGCGGCACTTACCACGACGAGCAGGTCAGCAACGAGATACAGCTGAACTACGATGCCGGCGGACGGGTGCGCGGCGTGGTCGGCCTGTACCAGTTCAGTGGCGAGGCCGGCGGCCAGATCCAGAACAACTACTTCAGCGCCCAGTTCGCCGACAACCAGGGCAAGGTATTGACCGACAGCATCGCGCTGTACGCGGATTGGACGTTCGACCTGACCAGCAGGCTCAAGCTTGATGTGGGTGCCCGCTACACCGACGAAGACAAGCGCGCGATCGTGCTGAACCGCCTCTATGCTGACCCGGGCTTCAGCCGGCCGGTGGCGGTGACGGCGGACTTCGACAAGAAGACCAACTTCAGGAACGTCTCGCCCAAGGTTTCGCTGGACTACCAGATCACCCCGGACATCATGGTGTACGGGCTGGCCACGCGCGGTTTCAAGTCGGGCGGCTACAACATCCGCGCCAACGCGGTGGCGGTGCCACGCTCGGCCGAGCCCTTCGACGATGAGACCGTGGACAGCTACGAGGTCGGCAGCAAGATGGCCTTCTTCGACCAGCGCTTCTTCCTGAACCTGTCGGCGTTCTACAACAAGTACAAGGATATCCAGCTGTCGGTGTTCACCGGCCTGGACACCAATGGCGATGGCATCGACGATTCCTTCTTCGGCGACTTCACCAATGCCGGCGCCGGCACCGTCAAGGGCCTGGAAGTCGAGTACCAGTACCTGCCCAGCCAGCACTGGCTGATCTCCGGCAACCTGGCCTGGCTGGACACGAAGTACGATGAGTACATCGATCGCGGCGTCAACGTCGCCAGGCAGATGAAGTTCACCAATGCGCCGGAATTCTCGGGTGCATTGAACGTGGAGTACCGCACTGACCTGGCCAACGGCAGCAACCTTTCTGCACGGGTGAGCTACAGCTACCAGAGCGAGGTCTGGCCCACCACCGACCTGAGCCCGGTGATCCGCCAGGACGGCTATGGACTGGTCAATGCCGGTGTGATCTGGCGGTTGGATGACGCCTGGACCTTCTCGTTGCAGGGCACCAACCTGACCGACAAGGAATACCGCACCACCGGTTACAACATTCCGGCGGTCGGCACGCTGATTGGCTTCTATGGCCCGCCGCGCCAATATAGCCTCAGCGTCCGTTACGATTTCTAGCGCATCCGTTACGATTTCCAGGAAGCCCCTGCATGATGCAGTCCTACGTAGATCTGTACTGGCACAGCAATGATGGCCTGCGCCTGCATGCGCGCGACCATGCACCGGGTTCGGGAACGGCACCGCGCGGCACCGTGGTCTGCATTCCCGGCCTGACCCGCAATGGTGCCGATTTCGATGCGCTGGCCGATACGCTCACTGCCGGCGGCTGGCGCGTGATCGCGGTCGACCTGCGGGGGCGCGCGGGGTCGGAGCGTGCGCATGATCCCACCAGCTACAACCCGCGCACCTATGCCGACGACCTGGTAGCGCTGCTGCGCTCGCAGAACATCGACAGGGCGGTATTCGTCGGCACCTCGCTGGGCGTACTGGTGACCATCACCCTCGCCTCGCGCGCGCCGGAGCGGATCGCTGGTGCGGTCCTCAACGATGCCGGCCCCAAGGTGCCGCGTGAGGCGCTGGCACGGATCGGCAAGTACGCGGGCAAGCCGGTGCCGCCGATGGATCTCGAGCAGGCCACTGCCTATGTGGCATCGATCGGCAAGGCCGCGTTCCCGCGCTTCAGCACCGATGACTGGCGACAGATGGCGGTGCGTACCTTCCGCACGCGCAGCGATGGACTGCTGGAACTGGACTACGACCCGGCGGTGATCCGCACCACGCGACCGTGGGTGCTGTGGCTGCTGCGGCCGGTGCTGTGGCGCGCGGTGCGCGGGCTGACCTCGCGCGTGCCGGTGCTGGTGGTGCGTGGCGCCCTGTCCGACATCCTGCCGGCCGACGTTGCACGGCAGATGGCGGCGACGTCGGAGAGTGCCCGGCTGGTGGAGGTGCCGGATGTCGGCCACGCGCCCATGCTGTCCGAGCCTGAGGCGCGTGGTGCGATCCTGGCCCTGCTGGAGCGTGTGGAATGAACCCACAGGGCACCGACGCCACCCTGCCGGCCGTCCTGCAGCCGTTGCAGCAATGGGCGGCCAGCGAGCGGCTGAGTGGCGCCACCCGCATCGCCCAGTCGCGCATCGACGCCTTCGCCGATGCCACAGGCGACCACAACTGGATCCATGTCGATCCGGCGCGGGCGCAGGCACAGCTGGCGGGTGGGCGCACCATCGCGCATGGCTTCCTGCTGCTCTCACTGACCGTGGAAGACGACGTCGCCGCCCTCGCCGGCTTCCCCGGCATCGCCCACGTGCTCAACTACGGTTTGAACAAGGTGCGCTTCCTGGCGCCGGTGCCGAGCGGATCGGAGGTGCGCGTCCGCTCGCGGCTGCTCTCGCTGGAGCTGCGCCAGCCCGGGCAGTGGCTGCTGACCCAGCACAAGAGTGTCGAACGGCTTCCCGATGGTGATATGGCACTGGTTGCCGAGCAGCTGTCACTGATCGTGATCGCAGCCTAGCGCTGCCGCGCCCGGCTTCTGCCTACACTGGAGCGATGTTGACGCCCTCTTTCGTGCTGCTGGCCTGCATTGCGTGGACCGCACTGCTGTTTGGCGTGGCCCTGTGGGGCGAGCGCCGGGGGCATCGGCTTTGGAAGGCATGGCCGCTCATCTACGCACTGTCCCTGGCGGTGCACTGCACCGCATGGACGTACTACGGCGCGGCGTCGCAGGGGCTGCAATGGGGCTTCCCCATTCCACCCACCCTCGCTGGCATGGCGCTGATCTTCGCGTTCGGCCTGCCGTTCCTGCTCCGCCTGGGGCGACTGGCCAAGCAGCACAACAGTGCCACCATCGCCGACCTGGTGGTCGCACGGCTGCGTGCGGATCGCGGCCTTGGCTTCACCATCACCCTGGTCGCGCTGCTCGGCATCATTCCCTACATCGCGCTTCAGCTGAGAGCGGTCAGCCAAGGGCTGGGCGCACTGTTGGGTGATCGTTTCACAGCTGCCGGCTGGCAGCTGGACATGTCGTTCTGGTTCGCATTGACGATGGCCGCCTTCACCCTGCTGTTCGGTGCCCGCAAGGCATCGGCCACCGAACCGAACCGCGGCATCGTGGTCGCTCTGGGCCTGGAATCGGTATTGAAGCTGACCGCCCTGCTGGCCATCGGCCTGTATGCCGCGCTGTCGGTGCACGCGGCCGGCACGCCGCTGCTGGAAAAGATGGCACAACTGCCGCCACCGGCCATCGTGCCGGACTATCTCACCATGGTTGCGCTGGGCGCCATCTCTGCATTCACCCTGCCGCACCAGTTCCATGTCGGCGTGGTCGAGCTTCGCCAGACCTCGGACCTGAAGACGGCACGCTGGATGTTCCCGGTCTACCTGCTGTTGATCGGGCTGCCGTCGGTGCCGATGGCATTGGCCGGTGCAGCACAGCTGCCGGCATCGGTATCTCCGGACCTGTATGTTCTGGCCCTGCCCCAGGCCGGCGGTCGTCACCTGCTGGCACTGCTGGCCTACCTGGGCAGCCTGAGCGCGGCCACCGGCATGATGATCCTCTCGGGGCTGACCCTGTCGATCATGCTTGGCAACCATGGATTCGGGTCGCACCTGCTCGGCGGCATCGGTGGCGGCGTGGCCAATGCCGACCTGCGCCCGCGTGTCCTGGCGTTCCGACGTGCAGGCATCCTCGCCGTGTTCCTGATGGCGTGGCTGTACAGCCGCGCGATGAGCGATACCGAGGCACTCAGTGATTTCGGCCTGATATCCTTCACCGCGCTCTCGCAGCTGGCACCAGCGGTGCTGCTGGCCGTGTACCGCCCACGCACGCCGTCCCCGGCCATCATGGCCGGCATCGTGCTGGGTTCGCTGGCCTGGCTGTGGCTGGTATTGCTGCCGATGGTGATCCCGGCCGCGACACCGTCGGCCAGTCCCGACGGACTGCACTGGCTGGCCGTGGTTTCGCTGCGCGTGCAACCCGGCCATATCGCGCTCAGCATGGGCGCCAGCCTGGCGATCAATCTGCTGACGGTTGCCCTGGTGTCGCGCGCCGTGCGTCCGCCGCTGCCCCGGAGGCGGGATGCGGTGGCTGCCGCTTCCCTGCGCAGGACCGCCGGGCGCTTCCTCGGCCAGGAGCGTGCGCGCCAGCTGCTGGAGGGCCACGCCGGGCAGATGCTGGATGATGACCGGGTCATCGCCATCGAGCGCGAGCTGACCGCCGTGGTGGGCGCGGGCATGGCGCGGCTGCTGGTCGAAGCCGCACGCGAGGGTGGCGCCGCGCCGCTGGATGCGGTGACCCGCGCGGTGGGCGAGGCAACGCAGGTTCTGCGCTTCAACCAGCGGCTACTGGAGGCGGCGCTGGAAAACATGAGCCAGGGCATCAGCGTGGTCGATGCGCAGCTGCAGCTGGTGGCCTGGAACAGCCGCTACGCCGCGTTGTTCAGGTTCCCGCCGGAGCTGCTGCAGGTGGGGCGCCCGGTGGTCGATCTCACCGCCTGGGCACTGGGCCAGCTGAAGATTGGCGACGGCCCCGGCGACACGCCCGACAGAGCGCTGCAGCGCCGCGTCGCCCACATGCGTCGCGGCACGCCGCACCTGTCCGAGCGCATCTTCCCCGACGACACCATCGTCGAGATCCGCGGCAACCCGATGCCGGGTGGCGGCTACGTGGCCACCTTCACCGATGTCACCGCGTTCCGCCGGGCGGAAGATGCACTCAAGCGCAGCAATGAAACACTCGAGCACCGCGTGCAGGACCGCACCGCACGGCTGGAACAGGCGGTGCAGGAAGCCGAGCGCGCCAACGTGGCGAAAACCCGCTTCCTGACTGCCGTGGGCCACGACCTGATCCAACCCCTGCATGCCGCGCAGCTGCTGACCGATGCGATGTCGCAGCACATCGAATCGGAGTTCCTCGACAGCTTCCTGCGCCAGATCCGTGGTGCGCTGGATTCCACCGATGACCTGCTGTCGGGCCTGCTGGACATTTCTCGACTGGAGGCCGGTGGGCTGGTGGCCGATCCGCGACCGTTCCCGGTGTCGAACGTGCTGGATCCGCTTGCACAGGAGTTTGCCGTGCTCGCGGCAGCCCGCGGCCTGCAGTTCGGCTATGTGCGAAGCCACGCCTGGGTTTACAGCGATCCGCTGTTGCTGCGCCGGGTGCTTCAGAACTTCCTGGCCAATGCCATCCGCTACACCCGCCGTGGCGGCGTGTTGCTGGGGGTGCGCCGCCAGGGCCGGAGGCTGTCGATTGGCGTGCATGACACCGGCCCCGGCATTGCACCGGAGCAACAGGCGGTGGTCTTCGAAGAATTCCATCGGATCGATCGCAGCAATGGCCAGGGCCTGGGGCTTGGCCTGACCATCGCACACCGTATTGCCGGTCTGCTGCATGCCCCCCTGCACCTGCGCAGCGTGCCGGATCGCGGCTCGACCTTCTCGCTCAGCGTGACACGCGCTTCGCGGCCGGAAGCGCCGCGCGGCGGAACCATGGCCAATGGCAGCACCGCCCTCAAGGGCATCCGCGTGCTGGTGGTGGACAACGACCCGGTTGCGCTGGAGGCGATGCAGCAGCTGCTGCACTCCTGGGGCTGTGATGTCATTGCGGCAACGGGCGCCGATGTGATCGGAGCATCAGCACATGAGGCCGCGCTGTGGTTGTTCGACTATCACCTGGATGACGGCGATACCGGTGTCGCGCTGTGGAAGCGACTGACGGCCATGCATGGGCTGCGGCCGACGGTGATCCTCAGTGCGGACACCGGCAGCGCGACGCGCGATGCAGTTCGTGGCGCGGGGCTCTCTTTGTTGAGCAAGCCGTTCAAGCCGCTGGCACTTCGCTGGGCGATCAACCACCTGCTGTCCGCGAGCTCTGCGGCCACGCCCTGATCCATCAGGGCCCGGGCGCTTCTTCGATCTGCCGGGATGGATCGGCCAGTCCCATTTCGTGCAGTACGCGGATGGCCTGCGCGCGGTTGCGCACCCCCAGCCGCCCCATGATGCGTGTCATGTGTGCCTTGACCGTACGCAGCTGCACACCGAGCCGGTCGGCGATCTGCTTGTTGAGCAGCCCTTCGGCCACCAGGCCCAGTACCTTGTACTGGTGCGCGGAAAGGCTGGCCAGGCGCACGGCCAGGTCGGCGTCCCTGCTGAACGGCGCCACGCGCGCCACTGGCTCCCGCAGCAGGGCCGGAATCCAGCGTTCGCCCTCCAGTACCGACTGCAGCGCTGCCTGCAGCTCGTGCAGGCCCGAACTCTTGGGCAGGTAACCGGCCGCACCGAGGTCGATGGCACGCCGGATCACCTGCGGTTCCTCATTGGCCGAGACGATGATGATCGCCAACCCCGGCTGCAACGCACGAATGGTCGCCAGGCCTGCAAGCCCGTGGTTGCCCGGCATGTGCAGGTCCAGCAGCATCAGGTCGATCGACTGCCCCTCAAGCGCATCGAGCACGCTGTCCAGCGAATCGGCTTCGCAGATCTGCAGGTCGGCGACCGCCTCTTCGGCCGCGCGATGCAGCGCCGCGCGGAACAAGGGATGGTCGTCGGCGATGAGCAGGGTCGGCATGTCCAGGCGAGATTAGCAAATCGCCCGCGGCTGGGCACAGGTACCTAGGTACGCTGGTACGGGCGGGAGGGATGGCTAGTGTGGCCAGGAGAAGACCGGCCACCGACATGCTGCCACGAGGAACCCTCATGCCATCCGCCCCCGCTACCGATGCCGCTGCCTATCCGCTGTTGATCAAGCAACTGCTGCTGACACCCCTGGCGGTGTCCCCCGGGCAGGAGATCGTCTACGGCGATACGGTCCGCTACGACTACCGCACCCTGCATGCCCGCATCGGCCAGCTGGCGGGGCTGCTGACCTCGCTGGGCGTGAAGCATGGCGATACGGTGGCGGTCATGGACTGGGACAGCAACCGCTACCTGGAAGCCTACTTCGCGGTACCAATGATCGGTGCGGTGCTGATGATGGTGAACGTGCGCCTGGCACCGGAGCAGATTGCCTACACACTGAATCACAGCGGTGCACGGGTGCTGCTGGTCAATCGCGAGTTCCTGCCGCTGTTGGATGGAATCGACGGACAGCTACCCGATCTACGCACGCGCATCCTGATGGAAGATACCCATGGTCCGCTGCCAGCCGGTTTCGTCGCCGAGTACGAAGCCGGGCTGCGCGACGCTGCAGCGGCCAGTGAATACCCTGATTTCGACGAGAACACCCGCGCGACAGTGTTCTACACCACCGGCACCACCGGCTTGCCCAAGGGCGTCTCCTTCAGTCATCGGCAACTGGTCCTGCATTCACTGGCGGGGATGGCTGCCCTCGGCAGTGCGCCCAGCCAGGGACGGCTGCACCGCGACGACGTCTACATGCCGATCACCCCGATGTTCCATGTGCACGCGTGGGGCCTGCCCTACGTGGCCACGCTGATGGGCATCAAGCAGGTCTACCCGGGCCGCTATCTCCCCGCCAACCTGCTGGCACTGATCGCCCGCGAGAAGGTGACCTTCTCGCACTGCGTGCCGACCATCCTGCACATGCTGCTGGAGCACCCGGACGCTGCGCAGGCCGATCTGCAGGGCTGGAAGGTGATCATCGGCGGCGCCGCCCTGCCCCGTGCGCTCGCGCAGCGTGCATTGGCACGGGGCATCGACATCTTCGGCGGCTATGGCATGTCCGAGACCTGCCCGTTGCTCACCATCGCCCAGATCGACGTGGATACCGTGACCGATGCCGATGAGGTGCTGTCACTGCGGACCAAGGCCGGGCTGCCGGTGCCGCTGGTGGATCTGCGCATCGTCGACCCGGACATGGGTGATGTCGTCCACGATGGCGTCGCCACCGGCGAAGTGGTGGCGCGTGCACCTTGGCTGACCCAGGGCTACCTGCACGATCCCGAGGCTTCGGCAACGCTGTGGGCGGGCGGTTACCTGCACACCGGAGACATCGGCAACATCGACGTAGGTGGCTACCTGCGTGTCACCGATCGCAGCAAGGATGTGATCAAGACCGGCGGCGAGTGGATCTCCTCGCTTGCGCTGGAAGACATCATCGCGCTGCACCCGGCAGTCAGCGAGGTCGCGGTGATCGGTATCGCCGATACGAAATGGGGTGAGCGGCCATTGCCGCTGGTGGTCAGGAAGCCGGGAAAACATGTGGCCGAAGCGGAGATCATCGAACTGGTCGCAGCACGCAGCCGCGCCGGGGATATCTCACGCTATGCGATTCCGGAGCGGGTCAATTTCGTGGATGCGATCGAGCGCACCAGCGTGGGTAAGATCAACAAGAAGAAGCTGCGTGGGTTGCATGACCCAGCGACTGACTCGGGCCGTGGGTGATCTCCGCCTGATCGCCGAGGTCAATGTTCGCACGGCAAGGTATGAAGTGGCGCCCCGGGACCATGATCTCCCGGGGCACCACTCTCCTGCAGCAGACTCAGCGCTGTTCTGCCAGCACAGGTCGCCCTCAGTCGATGCAGGGTCCCTTTGCAGCGATCGCCGTGTCGGATCCCTTCGCACCGATGCTGGCGGGGCCCTGGCATGCATCAAAGCTGTACTTGATCAGCTTCCACGCCCCGCTCGACCACCGGTATGTCCACGACTCGGAAGCGCCGCTCGGCAAGGTATTGGAGATCGAGATGACCTCGCCCTCCACGCCACGCGCAGGCAATGGAACAGGCGGGCCCGCCGCACCGGCCAGCTTGAGACTGCCAGCAGACTGATAGCTGTGCGAGATGGCCAGTTCACCCGTCTGCAACGCCGGCGCGTAGGCGGGCGAATTCCGTTTGATCCAATCGACGATGTAGCCGGCCTCCAGCGAATCCGACGCGTACGTGGCCTTCGCAACCACAGTGGCGGTCGCGGTGCCCGCGATCGGTCCTGCATTGACGCTTCCCCGGGGGACTCCACTCAGTGCCAGCACCAATGGCAGCGCCGCGCCCAACAGCGAGAACTTCATACCCTGCTCCTTGTGTGTATGCAGCTTTCTCAACGGGCCGTGTATGACCCGGGGGCAGTGTAGGCATTGCGGACACGCTGGGCATCGCCGCAGTCATGCCCATTTCTCATATCCATCAGGCGTCGAGCGCGATCTGCCCTGCTGAAGGTCGCAGCGCCGATTGTGTTGAACGCGGCACTCAGATCCGCGTCGTGGCCATGAACCGTTCGCGGTCCTGCTGCGTGCGGCGACGGATCTCCTCCAGCGCCTGGCTTTCGGTCGCCTGCAGCATGGCTTCGAACAGGCGCTGGAAGTGATGGCGCATGGCATTGCGTGCGGCCACCGGATCACGTGCGCGCAATGCTTCGAAGATGGCCATGTGCTCGTCGGCGCGGCTGGCGCCATCATCATGGCAGACCCGGGCATAGACCTCGGTCACCCGCGGCAGTTCGCTGCGCATGCGCCAGATCTGCTGCACGAAGAATTCCACCACCGGATTGCCGGAAAGCCGTGCGATGGCCAGGTGGAAACGGCGGTCGTACTCGCCGGCTTCCGCGTCGCTCAGGTCGCGACGGCACAGCGCTTCGGCCAGCGCCTGCAGCTCGGCAATGCCGGCATCATCCAGATTGCTTGCCGCCAGAGCGGCGGCCTCGGCCTCGAATACCGCGCGCGCAGCGGTAAGGTCGAACGCACTGACATCCGGCAGTCCACCCGGAACCTGCGTCGGGCGCGGCTTCACATGCACGCCCGAGCCAATGCGGATCGCGATCCAGCCCTGGGCCTCCAGGGCAATTTCAGCCTCGCGGATGGTCACCCGGCTGACACCGAACCGCTCGGCCAGCTCACGCTCACCTGGCAAGCGCGAGCCCGGCGGGAATTCGCCGTCCTCGATCAGCTTGCGGAGCTTGGCAGCGATGGTCTGGTAAAGGCGGTTGGCGGACATGCGGCTGACCCTTGGCGATTCCTTCCGGGTCCCTGCCCTGCCACCGCGGCCGGCAAGGGTCCGGTTGGAGCGACGGCGCGACCAGTGGCCGCGCCGCCCTGTTCAGAACTTGTATCGTACACCGAAATACGCACGCCGCCCGTAGGTCACCACTTCGCGGAAGTTGCCATAAAGCGGCTGGTAGGCCACGCGCGGCTCGTTGGTCAGGTTCATCAGCTCCAGCGACAGCGACAACTGCTTGTTCACCCGGTAGCGCAGGCGCAGGTCCACGCTGGTGTTGTCATCGTAGTAGCGGTTCTGCTGCGCGGTGTTGCCGGTGAAGTCCTGGTAGTAGTGCGAGCGGAACTTGCCGATGGCCTGGATGTTGAAGCGCCCGACGTCCCAGTAGATCGAGCCGGACAGCACGTGCCGTGAGAAGCCGCTGAGACCCGCCGGCGGCACGATGGCCGGAATGATCGTGCCGTCACTGGCCAGCTGCTCGCCCAGTCGCGAGTCCTGGGTCTGGTAGTCGGCATCGGCGTAGTTGTAGCTGACCTTGAAGCCCAGCCCGTCGAACGGCTTGAGCAGGTACGACAGTCGATGGGTGGCGGTCAGCTCGAAGCCGGTCAGCGTGCTGTCCTCGTCGGTGGTCACCTGCTGCCGCACCGGCACGGTCACGCTCCGGCCGTCGATGGTGTAGGTTTCAGGCACCAGCGCGATGGCGGTGCCGCCGTTGAACTGCTTCCAGTACACCGCGCCGGCCAGCATCGTGTCCGGGTTCGGGTACCACTCCAGGGAAAGGTCGCCGTTCCAGGACATCAGCGGCTGTGCCGCCGGGTTGCCACTGGCGCTGATGTCATCCAGCGCGTCGGCCAGATTGCCGTAGGTGGCATCACTGCTCACGTTGATGGTGCGCCCGGCACCCAGCGCGGCGATGTCCGGCCGTGACATCGCGCGATATGCACCCACCCGCAGCAACACGTCCGGGCGCAGTTCAAAAGCCGCGTTGAGGCTGGGCAGCAGCTTGTCGTTGCCCGCCTTGAACACCTGCGTGCTGTACTCGCCGGTGGGTTGCAGGCGGATCGTCCCGTCACCGTTGTCCTCGATACGCAGGCCGGTACGCACGCCTTCGGAGCGAACATCGGTCTTGACCCAGCGCAGGCCAAGGTTGCCGGTCACCGGCAAGCCGAACAGGCTGCTGCTGAACTCACCCATCAGATAGAGCGCGCGTGTCTTCTCGGTGATGTCGACATTGTTCGGATCCTGGAAACCCGGATCCAGGCCGCTGTCGAGGCTGCCGCGGAACGACCGGTACAGGCAGTCCGGATCGAAGTACGCCCACGAGGAGATCGTGTTGCCGCTGGCGGCATCCATGAAGTCATCCTGGGGGAACGGTGCGCGGCAGGCCTGGTTGGCGGCGATGATCTTCGCCTTGTCGGCCGCCACGCGCTGGTCGTAGTCGGTGACCAGGGTGTTGTCGCGCAGGCGGTAGTCGGCCTGGCTGGCGCGCACGCTGCCCTTGATGCGGCTGAAGAAACCGGACTCGGGCATGAAACTGGCATCGAAGCGGCCGGCCTTGATCCTGTGGTCGTTCTCCGTTGCGCTTGAGGTCACCCGCGCCGCCCCGGTGTAGGCGTCCCAGTTGGTGGGGTCGAAGTTCGGCGCCAGCGCAACACTGGGCACTTCGCCGTGCCAGTCCCAGTCATAGTCCACGTAGCCGGTGGCACCACTGCTGATGCCGGGCACGGCGGCATTGTTGACGTCGCGCTGGTTCGCGCGCAGGCGGGTCATGCGCTCGCTATCGAGGCGATTGGTGTGCGAGTACGAAAGATCGGTGGACAGCTCCCAGGCCGGGGTCGGTCGCAGGATCAGGTTCAGGCCACCCCCGGTGTATTCCTCGCCACGCCAGTAGCGGTTGGAGGTGGAGTCGATCGAGGTGCTGCCATGCAGGTGGCGCACGATGCCCTCTGCGTCCACGTCGCGCTGGGTGATGCCGCGACGTGCGTTGGACAGGCTCAGATCGCTGCGGTTCTCGTACCAGTTGCGCTCGGTGTGTTCGAAGTCGAGATTCACTTCAACCACGTCATTGGGCCGCCACTGCAGTGCGGCGAACTCGCTCTGGCGGTCGTTGCGCTCCTGCTTGAGCCGGTAGATGCGGCTGCTTGGCACCAGGTAGTACGGCGCGCCGTTGGCGATGGCCTGCGCGGACACTTCATTGCAGTTGGCATTGCCCACGTTCTGCGTGCCATCGCAGGCATACCAGGTGGAACCGCTGGTGATGCTCTCTTCCGGATCAGTACCGTCCAGGCGCTGGAAACCCAGCGAAATGCCCAGCTTCTGTCCGTTGCCGAATTCGAACTGGTCGATGTAGCTGGCGGTGCCGCGGTAGCCGATGCCGTCGTCGTCGCGGTACTTCTTGTCATACTCGGCCCAGCTGCCACGCAGATCGATCTGCGCCGCCCGCTTGCCGTACTCCAGTGGGCGCACCGTTTCCAGGCCGATGGTGCCGGCCACGCCGCCTTCGATGATGTCGGCGCGCTGGGTCTTGTAGATGGCGACCGTATTGATCAGCTCGGCGGGGAACATGTTGAAGTTCACCGAGCGGTCGCCGCTGCCGTTGGTGATCTCGCGACCGTTGAAGTTGGTGCTGCTGAGGAAGGCGCCCAGGCCACGGATGGAAATTTCCGAGGCCCCGGTCTTGTCGCGGGTCGAAGCGGCGCCGGTCAGGGTTTCGATCGCGTCGGCCAGCGAGGGCGCCGGCAGATCGCCGATGTCATCGGCCGAGAGCACGTCAGCAATGACCGTGTCGTCGCGCTTCTTGTTGATCGAACTCTGCATCGACTCGCGGATGCCGGTGACCTGCACCTGGTCCAGCGTGGTGGGATCCTGCCCTGCCGCGTCCCTGCTGGATTGCGCCTGGGCCGTGGGCAGGCCCGCCAGCACGGCGAGCAGCGCCACGATCAGGGGTGTGGGGGACAACGAGATGCTGTGCACTGCTCCGGCGGGTCGCCGCATGGTTTCCTCCTCCCAAAGGATCGCCTGCATGCCAGGCGTGGGACGCAGCTTCGGCACGTCGACATGACAATGTCAACCAATTGGTATGTCACTGCGCAAATGCCTTTTATCCATACCAGTTGATCGCAATTTAATGTGCTTCTGCAGCATGACTTTGCGCGAAAGCTGGCTTACAACAGGCCCGAAAGTGGTATGCAGACCCACCCTGAAACGACGGCCGGGCCGTCCCTGGAAGGATTTCATGCGCATTCACTCGCTGGCGCGTCACCCGCACAACAATTCATCACTATTTTGCCTGGCCACTGGTCTGGCCATGTGCCTGACCACTTCAGCAGCAAGTGCAGCCAGCTGGCTCGTCCACGATGTCGCTGAGTTCGCTACCGCCGTCTCGGCGCTGCAGCCCGGCGATGAGATCGTGTTGGCTGACGGCATCTGGACCGACGCCCGGTTGCTGCTGAAGGCCCAGGGCACGGCAGCCGCGCCGATCGTGCTGCGCGCGCAGACCGCCGGCAAGGTCGTCCTCAGCGGGCGCTCGGACCTGCGCCTGGCGGGGAACTACCTGCAGGTGTCCAACCTGGTGTTCCGCAACGGCTATACGCCGGGTGATGCAGTGGTCGCGTTCCGCGAGTCGAGCAAGGCCGTCGCCAGCAACAGTCGCGTCACCGGCCTGGTGATCGATGACTACACCAACCCGGATGCCAGCGACCAGGACTACTGGGTATCGCTGTATGGCAGCAACAACCGGTTGGATCACAGCCAGTTGCGCGGCAAGACCAACGCCGGACCGACCGTGGTGGTGGTGCGCGATGCCACCCAGGGCCTGGACAACCAGCACCGCATCGACCACAACTGGTTCGGCCCACGCCCAGCGCTGGGCGTCAACGGCGGTGAAACGATCCGCGTCGGCACCAGTGACACCTCACTGAGCAATTCCAACAGCACGGTGGAGAACAACTGGTTCGAAGGCTGCGACGGCGAGACCGAAATCGTCTCCAACAAGTCTGGCGGCAATACCTACCGCAGCAACGTGTTCTATCGTTCGGCCGGCGCGCTGACCCTGCGCCACGGCAATGGCAACCGGGTGATCGACAATGTCTTCCTCGGCGACGACAAGGCCGGCACCGGCGGCGTACGCATCATCAACGCCGACCAGACCGTCAGCAACAACTACTTTGAACGGCTGGCCGGGTCCAGCAACCGTTCGGCACTGGCGGTGATGGATGCGCAGGCCAGTCCGCCGCTGTCCGGCTATGCGCCGGTGGTGAATGCCACGATCAGCCGCAACACCTTCGTGGACGTGGCGAAAATCAGTTTCGGTGTCGGCCATGATGAAACCAAGGGCATCGTGGTTGCCGCCAACAACAGCCGCTTCACTGGCAACCTGATCGTCAACCGCACTAGCAGCAACCCGCCCAATACCGCCAGTTCGCTGGCCGGCATCGGCTTCAGCGGCAACGTGCAGTCGCCGGCAGCCAGCACCGTGTTCCCGGGAGGCGTAGAGAGCCGAGCCGTCAGCCTGCAGCAGGCTGCCAGCGGATTGTGGGTGGCCACGCCTGCCCTGCCCGCCGTGGGTGCCGATCCTGCCCTGGCGATGACCGCGCGCGAGGCGATCGGCGTCGACTGGTATCCCAAGGTGGGCGAAGTTGCCCTGTCACGCACCCGCAATGGAGTTGATCGATGAGGTTGCAGCCGCTGTTCGTTTCCCTGGCCTTGGCCGCCCCCTTCGCCCTGCTGCCGAGCGCATCGCTGTTCGCAGCCCCCGCTGCTGCCGTGCGACAGGCCGAGGCCGCGCCGGTGCTGGTCACCGCTGCGCAGTGGCAGCAGATGGCCAGCGAAGGGCGCCGCTACCCGTGGTTCGCCAAGGAGCAGGCGCGCACCGAGGCGACGCTGAAGAAGATGATGAAGGCCGGTATCGACGTGCCGGTACCCAAGGACAAGGGCGGCGGCCGCACCCATGAACAGCACAAGCGCAACTACCAGGCGCTGCTGGCGGCGGGCACGCTGTACCGGCTGACCGGCGACAGGGCCTACGTGGACTATGCGCGCGACATGCTGCTGCAGTATGCCCAGCTCTACCCGGCGCTGGGCCCGCACCCGGAAGGCCGTGGGCAGATCCCCGGGCGCGTGTTCTGGCAGGTGCTCAACGATTCGGTATGGCTGGTCAACGCCATCCAGGGCTACGACGCGATCCGTGACGCACTGTCCATCGGGGACCGCGACACCATCGAATCGAAGGTGTTCCGGCCGATGGCCGAGTTCCTCGTCAGCGAGCCGAAGAACTACGACCAGATCCACAACCACGCCACCTGGGCGGTGGCCGCCACCGGCATGACCGGCTACGTGCTGCGCGACCAGGAACTCGTGGAGAAGTCCCTGCGGGGCAGCCAGAAAGATGACCGGTTCGGCTTCCTGCGGCAGATCGACCTGCTGTTCTCGCCCGATGGTTACTACGAGGAAGGCCCCTACTACCAGCGCTACGCACTGGCGCCGTTCCTGCTTTTCGCCAATGCCATCGAACGCAACGAACCGCAGCGGAAGATATTCGCGCGCCGCGACGGCGTGCTGTTGAAGGCCGTGGATGTGCTGGTGCAGTCCAGCTACAACGGCCTGTTCTTCCCGATCAACGACGCCATCCTGGACAAGGGCATCGACACCGAAGAACTGGTGACCGGCATCGGCATCGCCTATGCGCGCACCGGCGATGACCGCCTGCTGTCGGTGGCCCAGCAGCAGAAACGCCTGCTGTTGTCACCCGACGGCCTGCAGGTGGCGCAGGCACTGGCCGCGAACAAGGCCAGGCCCTTCGACTACCGGCCGATGTTGCTGCGCGATGGCCCCGACGGCGAACGCGGCGCCCTAGCGATCCTGCGCATGAACGGCGAACGCG
This sequence comes from Stenotrophomonas maltophilia group sp. Smal32, assembly GCF_030237085.1. NCBI lineage: Bacteria > Pseudomonadati > Pseudomonadota > Gammaproteobacteria > Lysobacterales > Lysobacteraceae > Stenotrophomonas > Stenotrophomonas maltophilia group sp. Smal32. The sequence goes on along the minus strand of NZ_JASJSI010000009.1, from coordinate 14,015 downwards.
GCCAGGCACTGGTGCAGAAGGACACGATGCAGGGCATGGGCCATGGCCACTTCGATAAGCTCAACTGGCTGTTCTACGACAACGGCAATCCGGTGGTGACCGACTACGGTGCAGCACGCTTCCTCAACGTGGAAGCCAAGCGCGGTGGCATCTACCTGCCGGAGAACCGCAGCTGGGCCAAACAGACCGTGGCCCACAACACCCTGGTGGTGGACGAGCAGAGCCACTTCAAGGGTGACTGGAAGCGCGGCGAGGAGCACGCCCCGCAGGTGCGCTTCTTCCAGGCCGATGCCGATACCCAGATTGCCTCGGCAACGATGAGCGATGCCTATCCCGGCGTGGTATTCACCCGCACCCAGGCGCTGCTGCGCCACCCCGACCTGGGCCTGCCGGTGGTGCTGGACCTGCTGAAGGTGCACGGGGACAAGGCCGCGCGCTACGACCTGCCGCTGCACTTCAATGGCCACATCGTCACCACCGGCTTCGAGGCCGAACACTTCCCCGCCCAGCGCCCGGTGCTGGGCAAGGACAACGGCTACCAGCACCTGTGGCTGGATGCACGCAGCAAACCCGGCAGCGCGCCGCGTTCGCTGGCCTGGCTGCTGGATGGGCGCTTCTACACCTACCGCTTCGGCAGCAGTGCGCCTGCACAGGCGCTGCTGGTGGAAAGCGGCGCCAACGATCCGGAGTTCAACCTGCGCCGCGAGCCGGCCCTGCTGCAACGCGTGGAAGGCCAGAAGGACGTGACCTTCTTCAGCGTGCTGGAGCCGCATGGCGAGTACAACGGCACCGCCGAGTACGTGCACGGCGCCGACAGCCGCATCAAGGACATCGTGTGCACCCGCGGCAGCGATGCCGAGGTGATCGAACTGCGCCTTGCCAGTGGAGCGCGCATCGCGCTGGGCGTGTCCGATGACAGCAGCGCCAAGGGCGAGCACAGCGTGACCGTGGACGGCCATGCCTACCGCTGGAGCGGCAGCCACGCGCGCATGGACCGCAGCAAGGGTGACGCAAAATGAACGGCCCTGCGGTGGTGGCCCAGCTGCGCAAGGTGCCGGTGCGTTCAGCAGTGCGCTGGCTGATCGTGGGCCTGATTGCCGTGGCCACGGTCATCAACTACATCGACCGCAATGCACTGGCGGTGATGTGGCCGGAAATCGCCAAGGAAGTGGGGGCGACCAAGGATGACTACGCCCTGCTGGTGACGGTGTTCATGCTGTTCTACGCCGCCGGCCAGTTCCTGTTCGGGCGGTTGTTCGACATGATCGGCACGCGCCTGGGTTTCGCGTTGTCGATCAGCGTGTGGTCGATCTCCATCGCCCTGCATTCGGTCACCCATTCGATGCTGTCCTTCGGCCTGGTGCGGGCGATGCTCGGCATCAGCGAAGCAGGCGCGTGGCCGGGCGCGGTGAAGGCCAATGCCGAGTGGTTCCCGGCGCGCGAGCGCGCATTGGCGCAGGGCGTGTTCAACGCAGGTGCGTCGATCGGGGCGATCGTCTCCGCACCGGCCATCGCCGGCCTCTACTTGTGGCTGGGCTGGCGCGGCACCTTCGTGCTGGTCGGTGCAATCGGTTTCCTGTGGCTGCTGCCGTGGCTGTTTGTCTACCGCGCCGGCCCGGACAAGCATCCGTGGGTGAGCGATGCCGAGCGCCGGCTGATCCAGGAAGACCAGGCCGGGCAAAAGGCGGTGGTGGCGCCGAAGGCCAGCGTTCGTGAGCTGCTGGCCCACCGGCAGAGCTGGGGCATGCTCGCCTGCCGCTTCCTGCTGGACCCGATCTGGTGGCTGTTCGTGTCCTGGCTGCCGATCTACCTGGCTGAAACCTTCGGCTTCGACATCAAGCAGATCGGCCTGTTCGCCTGGGTGCCGTTTGTCGGCGCGATGCTGGGCAGCCTCAGCGGCGGCTGGCTCTCCGGGCGGATGATCCACGCCGGGCACAGCTTGGACCGCGCCCGCAAGCTGTCCATAACGCTGGGCTGCGTGGTCATGGCTCCTGCCCTGCTGGGTGCCGTGCTGGCCAACCAGCCGCTGCTGGCGGTGCTGGCAATCGCTGCGGTGCTGTTCGGCTTCCAGGTGGCCATCGGCAACATCCAGACCCTTCCCGGCGATCTGTTCGACGGCCGCTCGGTGGGCACGCTGGCGGGCCTGGGGGGCCTGGCCGCAGTAGCCGGCACCTTGATCACCACTTGGCTGGTGCCGGTGCTGACCCGCCACTCCTACGCCCCGATCTTCATCCTCGTTGCCGCGCTGGTGCCGCTGTCGCTTGCTGCGCTGTGGTGGTGGACCGGGCCTATCCACAAGCTCGACCGCCGCGGCGGTTGAGCCTGCATCTCTCTTCAATTCCCGCGCAAACCAAGGAGTTTTCCGCATGTCGTTCCAGGACAAGGTGGCCATTGTCACCGGCGGTGGCCGCGATATCGGTCGCGCCGTTTCGATCAAGCTGGCTGCCGCCGGCGCACGCGTCTGCATCAACTACGCCAATGATGAGGCCAGTGCCCAGGAAACGCTGGCACAGATCCATGCGGCCGGTGGCCAGGCCATCGTGCATCGCGCCGACGTCACCGACGCCACGGCCGTCGCCGGCCTGGTCGCTGCGGCACAGGCCGCGTTCGGCGAGCGCATCGACCTGTTGGTGAACGTGGCCGGTGGCATGGTGCAGCGCCGGCCGCTGGCCGACATCGACCCGGTGTTCTTCCACACCGTGATGGACCTGAACCTGACCTCGACCTACCTCACCACCCACGCAGTGGTGCCGCACATGCGCGAAGGCGCGGCCATCGTCAACTTCGCCTCGCAGGCAGGCCGTGATGGCGGCGGCCCGGGCGCATCGATCTACGCCACCGCCAAGGCGGCGGTGATGACCTTCACCCGCGCCATGGCCAAGGAGCTGGGGCCGAAGGGCATCCGCGTGAACGCGCTGTGCTGCGGCATGATCGCCACCCGCTTCCACGACGAATTCACCAAGCCGGAAGTACGCACGGCCGTTGCCGGCGCCACCCCGTTGCGCCGCCAGGGGGCGCCGGACGAAGCTGCCGACGCTGCGGTGTTCCTGGCCTCGGATGCGGCCGCGTTCATCACCGGCGCGAATCTGGACGTCAACGGCGGCACTTACTTCTCCTGACACCTGACCGGACTCCTGCCCATGCAGCGCTGGACACTTCTGTTTTCATTGATGCTCTGCTCCGCCATGACGGCGCCCGCTGCGTGGGCCGCACCCGTGTGGGTCACTGCCTGGACGGCCGCGCCCGCGCCCGACCGCAAGGACGGAACGTCCGATGCGCCGGTACAGTTCGCCGCACAGACCGTGCGCCAGGACATGCGCATTGGCAGCCGTGGCGATGCGCTGCGGCTGCGCATCAGCAACGAACTCGGCACGGCGCCCCTGCGCGTCGAGGACCTGCGCGTGGGAATGAAGAACAGCAAGGCCGCGCCACTGCCGGTAACGGTGGACGGCCGCGCGGTCATCGAGGTGCCGGTCGGGGCCGCGCTTCTGAGCGACCCGGTGCGGATGCCGGTGGCGGCGCTGCAGGAAATCAGCGTGAGTGCCTATTTCCCGCAGCCCACCCGTCCCGCCGTGCGCCGCACCGAGCTGCGGGTAGCGGACGGCAGGCAGGCAACCGTTGCCGACAGCGTGCGGCTGAGCTACCAGCAGAACGTGTTCTCGGCAGTGATGGTGCAGCGTGATGATCGTCCCCAGGTAATCGTGGCGCTGGGCGATTCCATCACCGAAGGCGCCACCGCACGTCGCGGCACCTTCAACCAGTGGCCGGAGCGGTTGGCGCAGCGCCTGCAGCAGGCCTGCCCCAACCGCTTCGTGGTGCTCAACCAGGGCATCAGCGGCAACAAATTGCTTGACCATGGCCGCAGCCACAGTGCGCTGTCACGATTGGATCGCGATGTGATCGCGGTGGCTGATGCCGATCAGGTGATCCTGTTCGAAGGCATCAATGACATCCGCCACGGTGGTGGCGCGCAGCCGCTGCCTGGACGCAATGCGGCGGACATGCTGCTGGGCTATCAGCAGGTTGCGGCGCGGCTGCATGCGCACGGCATCCGCGCCTGGCTGGGTACGTTGACCCCGTTCGGCGGTTCCGAGCGCTACGAGCCCGTGTCCGCAGCCACCCGCACCGCGATCAACCAGTGGGCACGCGGCGGCAACAGCGGCTTCGACGGCATCATCGATTTCGATGCCGCGCTGCGTGACCCGAAGGGCGCCGAGTCGTTGCCCAACGAGATCACCCGCGACCATCTGCATCCCAACGACGAAGGCTACCGGCGCATGGCCGATGCCATCGATATGCGCATGCTGGGCTGCACCACCTCCGAGTGAGAGAGAACCGATGAGCCGCGTCGTTTGTTTCGGTGAGTTGCTGCTGCGCCTGGGCGCCCCCGGTCGTGAACTGCTGCTGCAGACGCCGCAGCTGCAGGTTCATGTGGGAGGCGCCGAGGCCAATGTGGCGGTCTCGCTGGCCTGCCTGGGCCACGATGTGCAGATGGTCAGCACGGTACCCGCTAGCGCGCTGGGCCGGCACGCCGTGGCCGAGCTGCGGCGGCATGGCGTGCGCGTGGCCGGCGTGCGTGAAGTGGAGGGTCACCGCATGGGCCTGTACTTCCTGGCGACCGGTGCGGTGCAGCGCGCCAGTGAAGTGGTGTATGACCGCGCCGGTTCTGCATTCGCAAACAGCAGCGCCGAAGATCATGCGTGGCCCGCCCTGCTTTCCGGCGCGCACCTGCTGCATGTTTCGGGCGTCAGCCCGGCGCTGGGCGCCAACGTGGCCGAGTCGGTGCTGGGTGCCGTGCGTGCGGCTCGCGCGGCCGGTGTGCAGGTGTCGTTCGACGGTAATTACCGTCCCTCATTGTGGCAACGCTGGGATGGCGATGCAGCGCCGATCCTGCGCGAGCTGTTCGCCGAGACCGACATTCTCTTTGCCGATCATCGGGACATCGAACTGGTGCTGGGGCTGCGCTTCCCGCAGGACGATGCGGTCGCTCGAACCGAGGCCGCTGCGGCCGCTGCCTTTTCTGCGTTCCCGCACCTGCGGTGGCTGGCCTGCACCCAGCGCGAGGTGATCAGCGCCGACCATCACGTGCTCGGTGCGCTGCTGCTGGGACGCGATGAAACCCGCGCGCAGGCCGCTCCGAGGCCGCTGCCCGGCATCGTTGATCGCATCGGCGGTGGCGATGCCTTTGCCGCCGGCGTCCTGCACGGATTGCTGTCCGGTCTAGACGCAGAAAGCACCGTCCGCTTCGGACTGGCCGCGGGCGCGTTGAAGCACGCCATTCCCGGCGACTTCAGCCCTGCCCGCGAAGCTGAAGTCCGGGCACTGATGGAGAGCCATCCGTTCGACGTTCGTCGCTGATCCCCCCCCCAGGAGAATCCCGCTAGAATCCAACGGGCGCTGGAATCGCGCAGGGATCGCCCATGGATTACACCGGATACACGCGCAAGTTTCCCAACAACCGCCCGCTGAATGCGTTTGATCGCGAGCACCGCCTGCTGCAGAAGAAGCGGTTGGATGTCGTGCCGTTGGCGCATCTGTGCGTGGTGAAGATGAATTCGAACTGCCTGGTTTCGGTGGATCGCTGGTTCGCCGCGCGTGGCTTTGCAGCCCTGCTGGGCGCGATCGGCATTGCCTTCGGGCTGGGCGGCGTGCTGATGCTGCTCTGGTTGCTGATCGTGAACAGGCTACCCAACGAAAATGGCCTGTGGGAGGCGATATTCATCGGCATGGCGATGCTGGCCGCCTTCACTGCAGCGAGCATCTGGGTGGCCTGCCTCGAGTTGTTCCGCTGGACCTACTATCCGATCGCGCTCGATCGCAAGCACCGGCAGATACACGTGTTCGGGCTGGATGGCACCACCCTCAGCGTGCCCTGGGACCAGGTCTATTTCACGCTTGGCCGCGGAACCGGAACCTTCGGATGGTACAACTGGGATGTACGCGGACTGATCCTGGACGCGGATGGCGTCACAGTACGGGAGACGTTCGCGTTCTGCATCGCGACCTCTCGCATCGAGAACGCACATGCCCACTGGGAGTTCCTGCGGCGCTACATGGAAGAAGGACCGGCAGCCGTCGTGGACGCGGTGCGCTACTGCATGCCGCTGGACGGCAAGCGCGAGAGCTTCGCGTCCGGCAAGGAGCGCATCTTCGCCGAAGACGCGCAGCTCCCGGGTTTCATGTGGCTCACGATGCTGCCACTCAACTACCTGCACACGATCATGCGCTGGGTGGTGATGCAGACCAGCAGGATTCCGCGGTTTCCACCAGACATCGAGGCGCGCCTGACACCGGACGCCGGTGATCCCTGTGTCCGCGACGCTTCGAAGAATCCACCGGACCTGCGCTGACCCAGCGTTGCGTCCGGCAACAGCACGTGGGAATTCCGTGTCATGGGCAGGCGCGTCCTCACAGCGCCAGCAGCCACGCTTCCAGTGCGCGTGTGTCCCGCATGTCGCCGTCAAAGCGACGATCCGGAGCATGCGGTTCATTGGAACCGCGCACCCGGCCTCGGAAAACCTTCATCGGTACGGAAATCCTGGCCAGTCCGCTCGGCAGCCGCTCCGGCCTGACATCCATGTAGAGGCTGTCGGCCGAAGTCTCGACGCCGACCTGCATCGCGCCCAGCCGTTTCCACAGATCGAGTGCATCGAGGCAGGCCGAGCCGCAGGACGCATCGGCCACGACCACCACCCTGCCCTTGCGCAGCGGTGCTGCCGGGCCTGCGGTTGATGCTGTATCTGCCCTGGTATCGGATGGCTCGCGCCACACTGCCTCACCCCGGCCGCGTGCCTGTGCCATGCCCGTCGTCACCGATTCCAGCATGCGACGCAGCTCTGGCGATGCGTCGGACGCCCGCACCAGCTTCTGCAGGAAGCTGCGCAACTGGGCAATGTTGGCCTCGGAGGTCCGCCACTCCACCCAGCTGGGATCGGACAGCCCGTCCACGGCGGCACGGCCCCAGATCAATCGCGCCAGTTCGATGCTCCATTGCGAAGCACCGCCACTGTTGCCACGTACATCCAGCACGACCGACGGTGCCCGCTGCAGCGCTTCGGCTTTTGGAGCAAGCTGCTCGAGCAGCGCGGTCAGTTCCTTGAAGTTCTGCTCCGTAGGGTCGGCATTGAAGCTGCTGGTGGTGATCCAGTAGCCGCCGTCGGGCATGATGTGCCAGCCATTGGCCGGGCGGAAGCTGCGACGGGTATCGGCCAGGCGTTCCTTCCGGGCTGCCGGATCGATTGGCGTCCAACGTAGCGAATGGGCCTGCTCTCGACCATTCACACGGAAAATGCAGCTGCGTAACCTTGGCACGAACGGATTGCCCTGCTCCAGCAGCACTTCGCCGCCACCCTGGATGCGGCTGGCCTGCAGGTTCCAGCGCCCACTGAAGTCACCCACCCGGCGCGCAGCCAGCGTCTGCGCATCGATGCCGTCACAGGACAGCAATCGAGCCCCCAGCGGCGGGTGGCCCGGACCACCGCCCACGGTCATGACCACCTGCGCATCGCCGTCGAAACCGGTCAGGAACCCGGGCCACTGCGCTGGAAGCACGGGCGCGCCGGGAAGTGCGTTGAGGCTGACATGCCCATCGTTGAAGGACGCCGCATAGCCCTTCATCGCCCACCAGTAACCCTGGTAGCTGGAGACCCGATCCGTGCGCGAGCGCGCAAGGGCCAATGCTTCATCCAGCTGCGCGCCGAAACCAGGATTCCGCAGATCCACGGCGCCCGGATGGCTGCCGCGCATGGCCGCGTCGGCTGCATCCAGATCCTTCTGCAGCACGTCAGGCCAATCGATGGGCGGGACTACCGTTGCGGAGGTACCGAGCAGTACCGCGACCAGCATCGTCGTTGCAGACATCCGCGACTCCCGTGAAACGTATCCGGCCTGCTGTCCACGCCAGGAAATGGGCGCCAACCAATTGAACATACAAATAAATCCAGTCAGTCGGTCGCACAAAGTTAAGCCATCGTGAAGTAGCCTTGCGACGCTCCCGCCCGATGCGCGTAGGCGCTCAGATCCGTGGGAGCGACCGTTGCCTCAAGGAATCCAGATGAAAGTCACCCTCGCCGCCTCTGCTCTCGCCTGCACTCTTCTGCTTTCCGGGTGCACCACCAGCGGGTGGTTGCATGCTGCCAGTGGCGTGATGGACGCCAAGGACGCATACGAAAAACAGGAAAGACTGGATCGCATCAATCGCGCGAACGCGGCGGCCGCCCGGGCGCGCAGCAACTGACCCCATCAGGAAACAGCCGCCGCTCGACTTGGCATCGGGCGACGGCCCTGGCTTCTGGCCTCAATGCAACGGCACCTTCAGCACCGAAGGCGCGTTGGCTGGTGAACTGAAGGTCACCGTGCCGCCCAACTGGCTGATGCCGGAATAGCGCAGATCCACCGTATCAACCACCAGGGTCAGGCGGCTGCCAGCCGGAATGTTCCAGCTGCTCGCTTCCAGGCGCAGGTCCAGCGTCTTCGGCTGGCCCGGCGTGGCGCCGCGCAGCGTGTACGGCTTGTGGCTGATCAGCTGGCCGTTGCCCAGCACATCCTCGGCGTACAGATAGGCATACAGCGTGGTGTCGGCGCGGCTGGGCGTGACGGTCAGGCGCACCTCCGGCGCGCCGTCCAGGCGTCGCGCACTCCACTGGACCGGCCCCTGCCAGACGCCGGCCGCGTTGCGGCCCACGAACGGAACATAGGCGCCTGGCGGCAGATTGATCATCTGCAGCGCGCCGGAGGCCATCGCCACGCCCGAATTGGCAGCGGTCAGCAGGCCACTACCGATACGGTAGTTCCAGCCGGTACTGCTTCCGCTCTCTCCCAGGCCGCCGGTGGGCAGCAGCAGCCCTTTAGGTGCGGTCAGCGCATAGCTGATGGCGCCGGCATTGGTCGCCTGCCAGTTCGGATACGTGCTCCAGCTGCCCTTCTGCGACTTCAGCTGCACCGCAGGCTGCCGGTCGATGCCATTGGCTTCACCCTTGAGGTAGTGGTCGAACCAGTCGCCAACCGCGTCGTAGACCTCGTTGGGAATGCCCAGTGCGCCAAAGGCTTCGTTGAGCGCGTGGTCGCCATGGCGCAGCTGCAGCTGCTTGGGGCCCTTCAGGCGGTTGAAGAAGTCCACCAGCTGGCCCGGCGGGAACAGGCTGTCGTTGAAGGCGTTGGCCAGGAACACCGCCGGCTGGTTGGCGTTGATCTCATCGATGCTGGCCCCGGGGCTGCGCTGCGCCGCCACAGGCAACAGTGAGTCCACAGCACCCTGGTAGTTGCCCACCAGCACATTGCGGTTGATGGTGGCCAGTTCCGTTCCCGGACGGCCAGTGGCCAGGCCGGCGGCCACCAGCAGCGCGATGCCCTGTGCGCTGGGGGTATCGTTGCTGTACAGCGAGGCCTGCAGGTCGGCCCAGCCACTCAGTGCCGCCACCGCCTTGATGCGCGGGTCGCGCGCCGCGGCCAGCAGGCTGGTGCCGGCGCCGTACGAGATGCCCGAGACGCCAACACGGGTGGGATCGGCCCGGGTGTTGTCCAGCGCCCAGTCAATCAGCGCACTGACATCCTCGACCGTGGCCGGCCCGGCGATGTCGATGCTGCCGCCGGACTCCCAGAAGCCACGCGAACTGTAGCTGATGACTACATAGCCGCGCCGGGCCAGTGACTGCGCCACGCCCACGTACTCCACGCTGGGCACGGCCCAGCTGCTGGGCATCACCAGCAGCGGATGCCGTCCGCTGCCCGCGTCCTGCGGTTCGATGACGAAGGCCCCGAGAGGCGTTCCATCCCAGCTGGGAATGGTGCGATGGGTGGTCTTGACCGTGGCCGCCCAAGCGGTGGGCGCCAGCCCGGTCAGCAGGATCAACAGCAGCACTACCTTGCGCATCGTGGTCTCTCCCCGTCGGTGGTGGTGCAACGGGTCGGACCGTACCAGTGCGAATGGTGGGTGGCACCTTGCGACGCAGCATGACGCTTTCGAACCCGGCGCCCGGTTGGATCGATGCACGATCACATTCAGGCGCGGTGGATCACCCACGCCACCAGGCCTGCAAGTGGCATCAATGCAAGTGTGCCAACGACGCCCAGGCATCCGGACGCCCCGCGGTGCGGCGCGGAAGTCTGTGGATGCGATCGCAGCCAGGCGGCATGACAGGCGCTGCAGTAGAAGCGCTGCTTGCCGGCGCGCCAGGCGCCACGGGTACGTTCGTCATGGAGGGCGGCGTTGCCGCAGCGCCCACACTTGAAACTGCGATGTGGCGGGCGTCTCTGTCGACGCAGCGCGGCCACGATTGCAATCCCGATCAGGGCGGCAGCAGCGACCCCTGCAAGCAGTTCACTGTTGATCATTCGCCTTGCCCGATCCCATGGCTCCCGGTCCTGCTGCGCAGGATATCGAGTCGTACACCGCCTGCGCTACAACGCCCTAGCACCCGCGTATGTCACCCACGTGCCGTGTGATCTGACACCTCTCCAGTGCTTGCGCGCGGTCACAGCTTCGTCTTTTCGTCGTTGACCGAAAGACGACAGCTTGTGACGCTTACGACACCGCAGGGCCTCCACAGCCCAACAACGCGGCCACGTCCCACCGCAATCCGCTGCACCCACTCCGCACCGTCTCCCCATGACCTCGCCCTGCCAGGCCGTGGCGGACGGCTGCGCCCTGAACTTCTGCTGGAGAACCGCAATGCGCCTTGCAAGCTTCTTCTTCGCGCTCGTCCTCAGTGCCTTCGCCGGCGCTGCCCAGGCCCAGGTCGTCACCCTCAACAAGGGCGGCTTCGTGCTTACCTACGATTGCAGCATCCACAGCGCCACCCGCTACGAATACACCCTGACCGCAGACACTGGTTCGGCCGCGCGGCCGTCCAGCTTCTACAAGGACCCGGACCTGCCGGCCGGCTGCCTCGGGCAGACCAGCACCGCCTCCTACGCCAGCATCAAGTCCGGCTATGACCGGGGCCATCTGGTGACGTCCAACCACATGGACTACAACGCGACGTACATCCGCCGCGCCAACTACATGACCAACATCGTCCCGCAGGTGTCCAGCTTCAACCAGGGCATCTGGGTGAAGGCCGAGAACGTGGCCGAGTGCTATCGCGACATCGCGCCGGTGGATGTCTACGGTGGCGTGGTCTACGGCGACGCCGCCAACGACTATTTCCTTTCCAGCCACGGCATCCCGACGCCGGAGTTCTTCTGGAAGACGATCATCACCCGCGATCCGAACACCGGCACGGCCAAGGCGATCAGCTGGATCATCCCCAATGAAGCGAACCTGGGCAGCCTGGACAGCTACCTGGTGACCATCGCCGATCTGGAGGAGCTGCTGGGTGCCAGCTACGTGGCGATCAACGCACCTGCCTCGCTGAAGAACATGCTGCCGGCCACCACCTGGCCCCAGCCGGCGGGGTGTGACCTGGGCTGACCGGCCTGCCGGGAATGGGTGGCACCCGGTCCGGGTGCCACGCAAGGATGGCTGTGGGAAAATGGCGGGCAATTGCACCACCGCATTGCCCTCTGGAGCTGTAGATGTCCCATTTCCCCTTCGATGCCGTGCTGTTCGACTGCGACGGCGTACTGGTCGATTCCGAGCCACTGGTCGCCCGCGTCCTCTCCGAGATGCTGACCGAACGTGGCTGGCCATTGACTCCAGCGCAGGCGGGGGAAGTCTTCCTTGGCCAATCCGTTGCCCACCTGGCCGGACTGATCGAAGAACGCACCGGCAAGCCGTTCACCGAGGAATGGCTGGAGGAATTCCGCCAGCAGCGCAACATCGCCCTGGAGCGTGACCTGCAGGCGATCCAGGGCGCGCCGGAAGCGGTGCGTGCGATCGCAGTTGCGACCGAAGGGCGGATTGCCTGCGCTTCCGGCGCCGATCTGCACAAGGTGCAGCTGCAGCTGGGCAAGGTCGGCATCCTCGATGCCTTCGGCGACCACGTCTACAGCGGCCAGGACATGCCCAACACCAAGCCGCACCCGGACGTCTACCTGGCGGCCGCTGCCGCGCTGGGCGTGGATCCGAAGCGCTGCGCGGTCATCGAAGACACCGTGACCGGTGCGACCGCCGGTGTGGCGGCAGGCGCCACCGTGTTCGGCTTCAGCGAGGGCGGCCCGCACCACAGCACGCCCGAGGCGCTGCGCGCAGCCGGTGCCCAGGTGATCTTCCAGCGCATGGAAGACCTTCCCGCGCTGCTGGCGGCCTACGCCGCCGACGCTGCCGCCTGACCCAGCGTCAACCCGCAGTGCCCTGCCCGGCGCTGCGGCACCTGCCGTTGTAGTGCAGCACGAACAGGTACAACCCGGTGAACAGCTGCAGGAACAAGGGCGGCAACGGCGAATAGGTGATCCACGCCGCCGGTTCGCCCTGGCCCAGCCCACGTACGGCGAAGTTGGCGATCACCGCCAGGGTGAACACGATCGAGGTCCAACGATGCACGGGCCGTGCCCAGCCACCGCGGCTCATTGCCGGCGCCTCGCTTCGGAACGGGCTTCGATCATCTTCCAGCCATTGCCCGATGGGTCGCGGAATCCGGCGTCGACGGCGCCATAGCGCTCGATCGGCTGCTGGGTGAATTCAACGCCCTGTGCCAGCCATTGCGTGTAGCGTGCCTGGCAGTCATCGACCGCCAGCACCAGGGGCGGCATTGCGCCCTTGGCTACCAGCTGCTGCAGCGAAAGCGCGGTGGCCGCATCGTGGGTGGGCGGGCCCGGCACGAACAGGCCCAGCTGGAAACCGTCCTGGCCCGGGCTGCGTACCGTCAGCCAGCGGTAGCTGCCATTGCGCACGTCGGTATGCACTTCGAAACCGAGCTTGCCGACGTAGAACGCCAGCGCCTCATCCTGGTCGCGCACATACAGGCCGACCGTGTTCACAGTGTTCGTCATGGGACCTCCCTCAGGTAGGGTCCACGTTAGCAACCGCCTCGCGGCGGCGCTTCTCCAAAACTGCGATCTTCAGGTCCGGGCGCTGCGCGGCGCGTGCATGGCATTCCGGCACGCTGGCCGACGCCGCCTGACCCGCACGCTCACGCTCACGCACATTGCCCGGGCTGTCACCGGTGATGTCACGGAAGATGCGGCCGAAGGTACCCAGGCTGCTCCACCCTGTCTGCGCGGCAATTTCGGTGACCGGCAACTCGGTGTCACGCAACATCGCCACGGCCCGTTCGATGCGCCGGCTGAGGAGATAGCGGTGCGGTGGCAGCCCGAAGGCCTGCTTGAACGAGCGGGCGAAGTGCGCCGGCGACACCGCACTGACCTCGGCCAGGCGCGCGACGGGCCATTCCTCATGGCTGGCCCGATCCATCCGGTCCTTGGCACGCAGCAGGCGCCGCAGCAGTTCAGGGCTCTGGTTCATGGCATTACCGCCCGGGCCAGGTAATGGCGGGCTGCGTGCCGCGCCTCGGCGGCCTGCTCGACCAGCCAGTCACGGAATGCAATGACCTTGGCACTGCCACCTCGCGCCGTGGGTGCCACGAACCAGAAGCCGCGACCGTCGCTGGCCACGCCCGGATGCGCCTGCACCAGCCGCCCGCTGTCCAGCTCGGCCTGGAACAGGATCGGCGAACCAAGGGCGATGCCTTGCCCGGCGATCGCGGCGCCGACATCCAGATGCTCGACGGCAAAGGGCGCGACGAAACTCTCCGGTGCCGGCGGTGGATGGTGCCCGTGCGCGGCAAACCACAGGGCCCACCAGTCCGGCCGCCCGAGCAGGGGAATCTCCAGCGCGCTGCTGCCCAGCCCACGCGCCTCGTGCAGCAGCGCCGGCGCACACAACGGTGTGAACACGCTGGGAAACAAGGGAGTTGCCTGAAGACCCGGCCATTCGCCCTGGCCATTGCGGATGGCGGCGTCGAAGTGGCCGGCGGCCAGATCCTGCGGCGCTGCCGACAGGTCCAGTTCCAGCACGAATTGCCGGTGGCGGGCGCGGAACGTGCCCAGCCGCGGCGTCAGCCAACTGGTGCCCAGCGTCGGCAGCACGGACAGGCGCAGTCGCGCCGCATCCCTGTCAGCGGCGCGCATGAAGCTGG
>NZ_JASJSI010000099.1:0-16149 GCF_030237085.1 Stenotrophomonas maltophilia group sp. Smal32 | reverse complement strand
AAAAAACGACCGCGGCCCTCTCCCCCCCGAATGGAAAAAAAAAAAAAACCCCGGGCCGGGCCGGTGGATTACCATCAAAAAGGTCGGCTATTATAAAAAAAAACCCCCGCGCCTAGGGCGGCGCCCCCCCCCCCCCCGGGCCCCGCGCAGCCCGGGCGCGGGTGGTTTGGCCAAACCGGCCCGCGGCGCGGGGCCTCGGCTCTACAGAAGCCGCACAGCCTTCCAGGCCCCCTCACCCCATTCACCCACCTGAGCGGATTCTGACCACCCTGCGCATTTTTGCTGCACTGCAAAATGCCATACGGTACCGTCTGGTTCTAGTATCAAACAATCGTTTGATTAAGGTCTGCCCACCGATGGCCAAGCCCGCCCACTTCTCGACCAAGGACCGGATCCTCGGTGCCGCCGAGGAGCTGTTCGCCCAGCACGGCTTCGCCGGCACCTCGCTGCGCCAGGTCACCAGCCAGGCCGACGTCAACATCGCTGCGGTCAATTACCACTTCGGCTCCAAGGAAAACCTGGTCAACGAGGTGTTCCGTCGCCGCATGGACGAGATGACCGGCGCCCGCCTGTCGCAGCTGGAACGTGCCCTCGCCGAGCACCCCGGCGAACTGCGCCCGGTGCTGGCCGCCTTCGTCGAGCCCGCCCTGGCGCTGGCCCAGGACCGCCAGAACGGCGGCGCCTTCGTGCGCGTGATCGCCCGCGCCTACGCCGAGAAGAACGACAACCTGCGCAAGTTCCTGTCCGACCACTACGGCCACGTGCTGCGTGCGTTCGGCAAGGCCATCGGCGAGTGCGTGCCCGGCCTGAGCAAGGAAGAGCTGTACTGGCGCCTCGACTTCCTGGCCGGCTCGCTCACCTATGCCATGGCCGACTTCGGGCTGATCAAGCGTCCCGCCGGTGTCACCGAAGCGGCGCACCGTGCCCATGCCGCCCACGAACTGATCCATTTCGCCGAAGCCGGGTTCCGCGCCGCCGCACGCGCCAGCGCCCTGCCCGCTTCCCTTTGATTCCACCCAGTAACTGCTGACCAACAAAGGCCCTACACCATGTCCAATTCCCTGCTAGTCCGCCGCGCCGCCGTGCTGGGTGCCGGCGTCATGGGTGCCCAGATCGCCGCCCACCTCACCAACGCGGGCGTCGACACCGTGCTGTTCGACCTGCCCGCCAAGGAAGGTCCGGCCGACGGCATCGTGCTGAAGGCGATCGCCAACCTGGGCAAGCTGAGCCCGGCGCCGCTGGCCAGCAAGTCGCTGGCCGAAGCCATCACTCCGGCCAACTACGAGTCCGGCTTGGAACAGCTGAAGGACTGCGACCTGATCATCGAGGCCATCGCCGAGCGCATGGACTGGAAGCAGGACCTGTACAAGAAGATCGCCCCGTTCGTGGCCGACCACGCGGTGCTGGCGTCCAACACCTCGGGCCTGGGCATCAACAAGCTGGCCGACGTGCTGCCCGAGCAGCTGCGCCACCGCTTCTGCGGCGTGCACTTCTTCAACCCGCCGCGCTACATGCACCTGGCCGAGCTGATCCCGGCCACCACCACCGACGCCGCCGTGCTGGAAGGCCTGGAAGCATTCCTGGTCACCACCCTGGGCAAGGGCGTGGTGTACGCCAAGGACACCCCGAACTTCATCGGCAACCGCATCGGCGTGTTCTCGATCCTGTCGACCATCCACCACACCCAGCAGTTCGGCCTCGGCTTCGACGAAGTGGACGGCCTGACCGGCCCGCTGGTCGGCCGCCCGAAGTCGGCCACCTACCGCACCTCCGACGTGGTCGGCCTGGACACCATGGCCCACGTCATCAAGACCATGGGCGACACCCTGCCGAACGACCCGTGGCATGAATTCTTCAAGTCGCCGAAGTGGCTGGACGCGCTGATTTCCAAGGGCGCGCTGGGCCAGAAGACCGGCGCCGGCATCTTCCGCAAGGTCGGCAAGGACATCGTGGTGCTGGACCTGGAGAAGCAGGACTACCGTCCGGCCGACCGCACCGCCGCACCGGAAGTGGTCGAGATCCTGAAGATCAAGAACCCGGCCGAGAAGTTCGCCAAGCTGCGCGAGAGCCAGCACCCGCAGGCGCAGTTCCTGTGGGCGACCTTCCGTGACCTGTTCCACTACAGCGCCTACCACCTGGCCGACATCGCCGAAACCGCGCGCGACGTCGATCTCGCGATCCGCTGGGGCTACGGCTGGTCGCTGGGCCCGTTCGAGACCTGGCAGGCCGCGGGCTGGAAGCAGGTCGCGCAGTGGATTGCCGATGACATCGTGGCCGGCAAGAGCATGAGCAACGCCCCGCTGCCGGACTGGGTGTTCGATGGCCGCGACGGCGTGCACGCCGCCGAGGGCAGCTACAGCCCGTCGCGCAACGCCAAGCTGCCGCGCTCGTCGCTGCCGGTGTACCAGCGCCAGCGCTTCCCGGATCCGCTGCTGGGCGAAACGTTCGCACCGGGCGAGACCGTGTTCGAGAACGACGGCCTGCGCATGTGGCACGACGGCGATGGCATCGCCGTGGTCAGCTTCAAGACCAAGATGAACACCGTCTCCGACCAGGTGCTTGATGGCCTGCAGGAATGCGTCAGCCGCGCCGAGAAGGACTTCCAGGGCCTGGTGATCTGGCAGCAGAAGGAACCCTTCTCCGCCGGTGCCGACCTGGCCGGTGCACTGGGCCTGCTGCAGGCCGGCAAGGTCGACCAGTTCGAAGAAATGGTCGCCAACTTCCAGCGCACCAGCCAGCGCATCAAGTACTCGCTGGTGCCGGTGGTGGCAGCGGTTCGCGGCCTGGCCCTGGGCGGCGGCTGCGAGTTCCAGATGCACAGCGCCAAGACTGTGGCCTTCCTGGAAAGCTACATCGGCCTGGTCGAAGCCGGTGTCGGCCTGCTGCCGGCCGGTGGTGGCCTGAAGGAACTGGCGGTGCGTGCCTCGCAGGCCGCAGGCCCGGGCGGCGATGTGTTCGCTGAACTGAAGAAGACCTTCGAGACCGTGGCGATGGCCAAGGTGTCCAACTCGGCGGTCAACGCCAAGGAACTGGGCCTGCTGCGCAGTACCGACAAGGTGGTGTTCAACAGCTACGAGGCCCTGCATATCGCCAAGGCCGAAGCACGCGCCCTGGCCGAAGCGGGCTACCGTCCGCCGCTGCCGGCGCGCCGCATCCAGGTGGCCGGTGACGTGGGTATCGCCACCTTCAAGATGATGCTGGTCAACATGCTGGAAGGCCGTTTCATCAGCCCGTACGACTACGAGATTGCCGAGCGCATCGCCACCGTGCTGTGCGGCGGCAAGGTCGACCGCGGCACGCTGGTGGATGAAGAGTGGCTGTTGACCCTGGAGCGCAAGCATTTCGTTGAACTGGCCCAGCAGGAAAAGACCCAGGCCCGCATCGCGCACATGCTGAAGACCGGCAAGCCGCTGCGGAACTGATCGCCATCCCTGCTTTTGGTGGGTGCCCACCTTGGTGGGCACTCCCTGATGTGGCAGTCGAGCATGGCTCGACTCTACAAAACCTATTCGAGAGATCACTGCAATGACCAAGCAAATCCAGGACGCCTACATCGTCGCCGCCACCCGCACCCCGGTCGGCAAGGCGCCCAAGGGCATGTTCCGCAACACCCGCCCCGACGACATGCTTGCGCACGTGCTGCGCAGCGTCGTCGCCCAGGCCCCGGGCGTGGACGTCAACCGCATCGATGACGCGATCATCGGCTGCGCCATGCCGGAAGCCGAGCAGGGCATGAACGTGGCGCGCATCGGCGTGCTGCTGGCTGGCCTGCCGAACACCATCGCCGCGCAGACCGTGAACCGCTTCTGCTCCTCCGGCCTGCAGGCCGTGGCGCAGGCCGCCGACGCGATCCGCCTGGGCAACGCGGACCTGATGCTGGCCGGTGGTACCGAGTCGATGTCGATGGTGCCGATGATGGGCAACAAGATCGCGATGGCGCCGAGCGTGTTCGACAATGACCACGTCGCCATCGCCTACGGCATGGGCATCACCGCCGAGAAGGTGGCCGAAGAGTGGAAGGTCTCGCGCGAGGACCAGGACGCCTTCGCCCTCGCCTCGCACCAGAAGGCCATGGCCGCGATCCAGAACGGCGAGTTCAAGGACGAGATCAGCCCGTACGAGATCGTCTCGCACCTGCCCGACCTGGCCGACGGCCAGCGCATCATCACCCGCAACAAGGTCGTCGACACCGACGAAGGCCCGCGCCCGGACTCGTCCGCTGAAGGCCTGGCCAAGTTGCGCCCGGTGTTCCGCAACGGCCAGTTCGGCGGCACCGTCACCGCCGGTAACTCCTCGCAGATGAGCGATGGCGCCGGTGCCGTGCTGCTGGCGTCGGAGCAGGCCATCAAGGATTACGGCCTGACCCCGCTGGCCCGTTTCGTCAGCTTCTCGGTGGCCGGCGTGCGCCCGGAAGTGATGGGCATCGGCCCGATCGCCGCGATTCCGAAGGCGCTGAAGCAGGCCGGCCTGACACAGGACCAGCTGGACTGGATCGAATTGAACGAAGCCTTCGCCGCGCAGTCGCTGGCGGTGATCCGCGATTGCGGGCTGGACCCGAGCAAGGTCAACCCGCTGGGCGGCGCGATCGCCCTGGGCCACCCGCTGGGCGCGACCGGCGCGATCCGTACCGCCACCCTGCTGCACGGCCTGCGTCGTCGCCAGCAGAAGTACGGCATGGTGACGATGTGCATCGGCACCGGCATGGGCGCAGCGGGTATTTTCGAGGCGCTGTAAGGTTCAAAGCGTTGCCGGCGGATTGCTGGTTGGCTGTGGGGCCCGGGCGGGTGAGGCTGCCCGGGACACGCCGTGAACCCGTCCCTGGGGGCTTGGCAGCGGCATCCATGCCGCTGACAGTCCCGGTCAGCCTCACCCACCCGCGCCACCCAACATTCCGCGCGGCGGAGGGGTGAGCAAAGGCAGGATCAAGAGCTGGGATCAGATCCCTTTGCTGCGCAAAGGGATCTGACCCCGTGCATTACGCCGAGGCGTAACGCACGGCGGTGCCGATCCAGCGCTGTACCACGCGGTCGGCCAGCGCGGGTTGCTGGGCCAGCAGGCGCTCGGCCAGGTCGTGCACGCCGGGCAGCAGCCCGGCGTCGCGGGCCAGATCCGCGATGCGGAAGCCGGCCAGGCCGGTCTGCCGCGTACCCAGCAGTTCGCCGGGGCCACGCAGCTCCAGATCTTTTTCGGCGATGACGAAGCCATCGTTGGTTTCGCGCATGGTCTGCAGGCGTTCGCGCGCCATCTGCGAAAGCGGCGCCTGGTACAGCAGCACGCAGCGCGATACCGCCGAACCGCGGCCAACACGGCCACGCAGCTGGTGCAGCTGGGCCAGGCCCAGGCGTTCGGCGTTCTCGATCACCATCAACGAGGCGTTCGGTACGTCCACGCCCACTTCGATCACCGTAGTTGCGACCAGCAGGTCGATGTCGCCGGCCTTGAACGCCACCATCGTCGCCAGCTTCTCGGCGGCTTTCAGGCGGCCATGCACCAGCCCGACGCGCACGCCGGGCAGCAGCGCCTGCAGTGATTCGTAGGTTGCCTGTGCGGGGGTGGCATCCAGCTCTTCGCTTTCCTCGATGAGCGTGCACACCCAATACACCTGCCGCCCTTCCTGGCAGGCCAGCGCAATGCGCTCGATCAGCTCCGGGCGACGGTCATTGTTCAGTGCGACGGTCTGCACCGGCGTGCGCCCCGGCGGCAGTTCATCGATGGCCGAGACATCCAGATCCGCGTATTCGGACATCGCCAGCGTGCGCGGAATCGGTGTGGCGGTCATCACCAGCTGGTGCGGGACGCTGTTGCCGCCCGCGCCCTTGTCACGCAGGGCCAGGCGCTGGTGCACGCCGAAGCGGTGCTGCTCGTCAACGATGGCCAGGGCCAGGTCCTGGAACACCACCGCTTCCTGCATCAGCGCGTGGGTACCGACCACCACCTGCGCTTCGCCATTGGCGACCTGTTCCATCACCTTGGCGCGCGCCTTGCCGGTGACCTTGCCGGCCAGCCACGCGATGCGCACACCGAGCGGTTCCAGCCAGCCGCGCAGGTTGTTGAGGTGCTGCTCGGCCAGCAGCTCGGTGGGTGCGGCCAGTGCGACCTGCTTGCCCTGCTCCACCGCCAGCATCGCCGCCAGCGCGGCGACGACAGTCTTGCCGGAGCCGACATCGCCCTGCACCAGCCGCAGCATCGGGCTGGGCCGTGCAAGGTCTTCGCGGATCTGCTTGAACACACGCGCCTGCGCACCGGTCAGTGCAAAGGGCAGCTGTTTCAGCAACGCCTTGGCCAGCTTGCCGGGGCCGGCCAGCGGTGGTGCATGGTGGGCCTGCAATGCAATGCGCTGGCGGCGCAGGCTGAGGTGGTGGGCCAGCAGTTCTTCCATCGCCAGGCGGCGCTGGGCCGGATGAGTGCCGGCCGCCAGCGCGGCCAGATCGGCATCGGGCGGTGGCCGGTGCACGGTCAGCAGCGCGCTGCGCAGCGATGGCAGGCCGAGGCCATCGAGCCAGCCACTGGGCAGCAGTTCCAGCGTGCTTTCCTCGGGCAGGCGGTCCAGCGCCTGGCCGATCAGCTTGCGCATCGTCATCGGGCCCACGCCTTCGACGGTGGGATACACCGGGTCGAGGCGGTCGCCGAGTTCGGGATCGTCGTTGCGGCCCAGCACCTGGTAGCTGGGGTGGACGATTTCCAGGCCAAGGTGGCCGGGCTTGGGCGTGCCGAAGCAGCGCAGCCGGTTGCCGACCGCGAACTGGCCGACCTGCTGCTGGCGGAAATGGAAGAAGCGCAGCACCAGGGTGCCCTGCCCTTCGTCTTCCACCGCCACCTTCAGCATCGGCCGGTAGCGCATGCCGCGCTCGACCGCGACCACCCGCCCCTCCACCTGCGCCGGCACGCCGTTGCGCAGGTCTTCGATGCGGGTCAGCCGGGTGCGGTCTTCATAGCGCAGCGGCAGGTGAAGCCAGAGATCCTGCAGGGTGGCCAGGCCACGCGCCTGCAGTTTGGCGGCCACGGCCGGACCGACGCCAGCGAGCATCGCCAGGGATGCTTCGCCGGACGGTGACAGGACCGGGGTGACCGCCGCCTTGCGTGCCACGTGGCGGTCAGTCGATGACCATCACCGCGTCGACCTCGAAGTTGGCGCCCTTCGGCAGGCCGGAGACTTCGATGGTGGAACGGGCCGGGTACGGGGCCTGGAAGTAGTCCTGCATGACCGCGTTGACCTTGGCGAACTCGCCCAGGTCGGTCAGGTACAGGCCCAGGCGCACGACCTTGTCCAGCGAGCCGCCAGCGGCTTCGGCCACGGCCTTGAGGTTGTCGAAGGCGCGGCGGGCCTGCGCTTCGACGTCACCGGCGCCGACGATGTCGCCGGTGGCCGGGTCGAGCGGGATCTGGCCGGAGAAGTACACGGTGTTGCCGGCGCGCACGGCCTGCGAGTACGGGCCGATGGCGGCGGGAGCCTTTTCGGTGTTGATGATCTGGCGGGACATGGGTCGCTCCGGTGCGTTGGGGGAAAACAGAGCGGTGATTGTACCGGGTGGGGGTGCATCCACGCATGGCGTGGATCTACGGCAATCCGGTCATGTGATGCGCCGTCTGTAGAGCCGAGCCCATGCTAGGCTGCCTCGGGCTGGAGCAGCCGAGCATGGGCTCGGCTCTACAGAAAGCATCCACCCATGGCGTGGCTCTACTGGCGGCGCACCGACTGCACGACCGACAGGCGGCGCAGGCGGCGCATCACTTCGGCCAGGTGGTTGCGGTCGCGTACCTGGATGTTGAACGCCAGCACGGCGGCGTTGAAGTCGCGGTCCAGGTAATCCACGCGCTCGATGTTGGAGTGGCTCTGCGCGATCGCCGCGGCCAGCTGCGCCAGCACGCCGGTGCCGTTCTCCACTTCCACCACCAGCGAGGTGTCGTAGTCGCCGGAAACGGTGGTGTCCCAGCCGATCGGCACCCAGCGCTCGGGCGACTTGCGCAGCTCGGCCAGGTTCGGGCAGTCCATGCGGTGCACCACGATGCCCTTGCCGGCGGTGTGGTAGCCCATGATCTCGTCGCCGGGAATCGGCTGGCAGCAGCCGGCGAAGGTGACCACGCCGCGCTCGCTGCCGTTGATCAGGATCTTTTCCTGCGAATGGTGGCGCGAATGCGGACCGCCCCGCAGTTCGGCGTAGGCCATCAGTGCCTGCGCGGCCTGGGTCGGCATCCAGTTGCCCAGCGCGACCTCGGCCAGCAGGGCTTCCAGGCGCGGGAAGCGGTGTTCGGTGAGGAACGCATCCAGGCGCCCCTTCGGCAGCCGTTCCAGCGAGGAATCCATCGCTTCCAGCGCGCGGTCCAGCATGCGGTGACCCAGCTGCACGGCGTCTTCGTGTTCCAGCTGCTTCAGCTGGTGGCGGATGGCGGTGCGTGCCTTGCTGGTGACCACGAATTCCAGCCACTGCGGTTTCGGCGTGGCCGAGCGTGCGGTGATGATCTCCACCGACTGGCCCGACACCAGCTTGGTGCGCAGCGGCACCAGCTTCTTGTCCACGCGCGAGGCCACGGCCATGTTGCCGACGTCGGTGTGCACGGCGTAGGCGAAATCGAGCGCGGTGGAGTTGCGCGGCAGGGCCAGGATCTTGCCCTTCGGCGTGAACAGGTAGACCTCGTCCGGGAACAGGTCGACCTTGACGTTGTCGAGGAACTCCAGCGAGGAACCGGCGGCGCGCTGCGAGTCGATCAGTTCGACGATCCAGGCATGTGCACGGCTCTGCGCGCTGTTGGGCGAATCGCCGCCGAACTTGTAGGTCCAGTGTGCGGCCACGCCACGCTCGGCGATCAGGTCCATTTCCTCGGTGCGGATCTGCACTTCGATCGGCGAGCCGTACGGCCCGAACAGCACGGTATGCAGCGACTGGTAACCGTTGGCCTTGGGAATGGCGATGAAGTCGCGGAAGCGGCCATCCAGCGGCTTGAAGGTGGCATGTACCGAACCCAGCGCGTGGTAGCAGCTGGGCACGCTGCGCACGACCAGGCGGAAGCCGAACACGTCCATCACCTGGTCGAAGGATTTGTTCTCGTCGCGCATCTTGTTGTAGATGCTCCACGGGGTCTTGATGCGGCTGATCAGCCGATGCTCGATCCCCTCCTTGGCCAGGCGCTGCGACAGCTGCACTTCCACCTGCGCCATCGCCTCGCGGCGCACCACCGGCTGGCTGCGGATGTGCTTTTCGATGATGGCGTGGCGCCACGGGTACAGCGCCTTGAAGCCCAGGTTCTGCAGCTCGCTCTTGACCAGGCTCATGCCCAGGCGCTGGGCGATGGGCGCATAGATCTCCAGCGTCTCGCGGGCGATGCGACCGCGCGCTTCGCGGCTCTGCGCGCCCAGCGTGCGCATGTTGTGCAGGCGGTCGGCCAGCTTGATCATGATCACGCGCAGGTCGCGCGACATCGCCAGCAGCATCTTGCGGAAGCTCTCGGCGGCCGCTTCCTGGCGATCGCGGAACTTCAGCTTGTCCAGCTTGGTCACGCCGTCGACGAGCTCGGCCACGGCTTCGCCGAACTCGGCGGCCAGCGCCTCGCGGGTCAGCGGGGTGTCTTCGATGGTGTCGTGCAGGATCGCGGCGATCAGCGCTTCCACGTCCAGGCCGAGCTCGGCCAGCACCTGGGCCACGGCCACCGGATGGGTGATATAGGGCTCGCCCGACTTGCGCGTCTGTCCAGCGTGCGCGGAGGCTCCGACTTCCCAGGCACGGCGCAGCAGGGGCAGCTGTTCCGGCGGCAGATAGTGGGCGGCGCGTTCAAGCTGGAGGACGTAGTCGGGTACGGCGGCAGCGGGGGCTGCGGCGACCTTGGCAGTGGGGCCTGGGTTCATGCCCGAAGCCTATTCCAGCGCGACGTTTACGGCAAATCCTGAATGCGAAACAGCCCGCACGGGGCGGGCTGTTCGGCGATCCAGCAATGACGTTGATCGATGCGATCAATCGTCGTTCTTGGACATGTCTTCGTCGGCGACCACTTCGGCGGCGGCCCACTCCAGCGCTTCGCGCTCGGCGCGCTCACGCTCGGCCTTCTCGACTTCGTCGATCAGCGCGTTGTCGATCTTGCGGGCGGCGATTTCGCGCAGCGCCAGCACGGTCGGCTTGTCCTCGGTCTCGCTGTTGTCCAGCGTGGCCTGCACGCCGTTGGCGAGCTGGCGGGCACGCTTGGAAGCCATCATGACCAGTTCGAAACGGTTGTTAACGACTTCCAGGCAATCTTCTACGGTGATGCGGGCCATACGGGCTCCCGGCGACCGGTCGGCCGCTCAGTCGAATGAGGGAAAGGGGACGGAGTGTACTGGCAGGGGCTGGACAAAATCAAGCCAACCCCCACCCGATTCTTTTGGAATCAGTCAGTTGCACCCGGATCGGGGGTCAACAGGGCCTGGATCAGGCCGGCATGGCGGACCTTCTGGGCCTCCCGGCGCAGGCGGCTGGCAGTGAAGATGGCGCACAGCTCGTCCACCGCGGTGTCGAACACCTCGTTGACGATGACGTAGTCGAACTCGTTGAAGTGAAGCATTTCATCGCGGGCCGCGCCCAGGCGCTGGGCGATGACCGCCTCGCTGTCCTGGCCGCGCTTGCGCATGCGGTCCTGCAGGGCCTGCCTGGACGGCGGCAGGATGAACACGGTGACCGTGCCCGGCACCAGCTGGCGCACCTGCTGGGCGCCCTGCCAGTCGATTTCCAGCAGCACGTCCTGACCCGCGGCCAGCTGCGGCTCCACCGACTGCCGGGCGGTGCCCTTCCAGTCACCGTGCACCCAGGCATGCTCGAAGAAGTCGCCGGCGGCGATCATTTCCTCGAACTTTTCCGCAGAGACGAAATGGTAGTGCTGGCCGTTCACTTCACCCGGACGCATCGCGCGCGAGGTGAAAGAGATCGACAGGGCGATCTGCGAGTCACGCGCCAGGGTGGCATTGACGATGCTGCTCTTGCCGGCGCCGGACGGGGCGGCAACGATGTACAGCGTGCCGCGCGCAACGGCGTCCGACGACTTCGACGGGGCGCTCATGCGGCGGATCCAACGGGTTGATTTCGCAAAATTTTTCCTCGGTGTTCCAGATCCGGCGCGGACGATCGCGCCAGGATGGCGGGGGCTGCGCGGAACATCCTGGAACCAGGCCCGGCAGACGCTTCCCCGGGGTGCGGGCACGCAACTTTACCAGAGCGGCCCCTTTTCGCGCCCGTCCGGCCGGTACCGGCCCTAGTGCCACATGGGCATCCGGGGGCCTGTGCTATAACCGGCGCGTACCTACCGACAGCCGGGTGGTCTGCGTGCCGCCCCGCCATCCAAGGAGAACGGCATGCCCTCGATGAGTCGCCGCCAGTTCCTGAAGGTCACCGGGACAACCCTGGTGGGCTCCAGCCTGGCTTTGATGGGCTTCGCGCCCGGCATCGCGCTCGCGGAGGTCCGGCAATACAAGCTGACCCGCGCGACCGAGACCCGCAACACCTGCACGTACTGCTCGGTGGCCTGCGGCATCCTGATGTACAGCCTCGGCGATGGCGCCAAGAACGCCGAGCCGAGCATCTTCCATATCGAGGGCGACCCGGACCATCCGGTCAACCGCGGCACGCTGTGCCCGAAGGGGGCCGGCCTGGCCGACATCATCCACAGCAAGTCGCGCCTGCTCTACCCCGAGTACCGCGCGCCGGGCTCGAACGAGTGGAAGCGGCTGAGCTGGGACGATGCGCTGGACCGCATCGCGCGGCTGATGAAGGAAGACCGCGACGCCAACTTCGTGCAGAAGAACGAAGCCGGGCAGACGGTCAACCGCTGGCTGACCACCGGCATGCTGGCCGCCTCGGCCACCAGCAATGAAACGGCGGTGCTGACCCACAAGGTCGTGCGCTCCCTGGGCATGCTGGCATTCGACAACCAGGCACGTGTCTGACACGGCCCGACGGTGGCAGGTCTTGCCCCGACGCTAGGCCGTGGTGCGATGACGAATCACTGGGTCGACATCAAGAATGCCGACCTGATCCTGATCATGGGTGGCAATGCCGCCGAGGCGCAC
The DNA here is from genome assembly GCF_030237085.1 of Stenotrophomonas maltophilia group sp. Smal32. Lineage (NCBI taxonomy): Bacteria > Pseudomonadati > Pseudomonadota > Gammaproteobacteria > Lysobacterales > Lysobacteraceae > Stenotrophomonas > Stenotrophomonas maltophilia group sp. Smal32. The sequence goes on along the minus strand of NZ_JASJSI010000099.1, from coordinate 4,121 downwards.
CCGTGCGGGTTCAAATGGGTAACCGAGGCCAAGGCACACAACAAGGCTCGCCTGATCGTGGTCGACCCGCGCTTCAACCGCTCGGCCGCGGTGGCCGACGTGTACGCGCCGATCCGTACCGGCACCGACATCGTGTTCCTGGGCGGCCTGATCAACTACCTGTTGACCGAGGACCGCATCCAGCACGAGTACGTGCTGAACTACACCGACATGTCGTTCCTGGTGAAGGACGAATTCGCCTTCAAGGACGGCCTGTATTCGGGCTACAACGCCGAGAAGCGCAGCTACGACCGTTCCAGCTGGGACTACGTGTACGGCGATGATGGCTTCGTGCGCAGCGACCCGACGCTGAAGGACCCGCGCTGCGTCTACACCCTGCTCAAGCAGCACTATGCGCGCTACACCGTGGAGATGGTCGAGCGCATCTGCGGTACGCCGGCCGACAGCATCCGCCAGATCTGGGACATGATCGCGTCCACCGCCGGCAAGGACAAGGCAATGACCATCCTGTATGCGCTGGGCTGGACGCAACACTCGATCGGCGCGCAGAACGTGCGTGCCGGCACCATGGTGCAGCTGCTGCTGGGCAACATCGGCGTGGCCGGTGGCGGCATGAACGCACTGCGCGGACATTCCAACATCCAGGGCCTGACCGACATCGGCCTGATGTCCGACCTGCTGCCCGGCTACCTGACCCTGCCGAAACAGGACGAGCAGGACTACGACGCGTACATCGCAAAGCGCACCCAGAAGCCGCTGCGCGCCAACCAGATGTCGTTCTGGCAGAACTACCCCAAGTTCCACGTCAGCCTGATGAAGTCGTGGTGGGGCGACGCCGCCACCGCCGACAACAACTGGTGCTTCGACTACCTGCCCAAGCTCGACAAGCCGTACGACATGCTGCAGGCGTACGAGCTGATGAACGAAGGCAAGATCCATGGCTACATCTGCCAGGGCTTCAACCCGCTGGCCTCGGCGCCGAACAAGGGCAAGCTGATCAGCGCGTTCTCCAAGCTGAAGTTCATGGTCAGCATGGACCCGCTGGAAACCGAGACCATCGCGTTCTGGCAGAACCACGGCGCGCTGAACGATGTCGACCCGAGCACGATCCAGACCGAGGTGTTCCGCCTGCCGACCACCTCGTTTGCCGAGGAGAACGGCGCGGTGGTGAATTCCTCGCGCTGGCTGCAGTGGCACTGGAAGGGTGCCAACCCGCCGGGCGAAGCGCGCAGCGACATCGAGATCATGTCCGAGCTGTTCCATCGCATCAAGGCGCTGTACGAGAAGGACGGCGGCGCCTGGTGGGAACCGGTGCGCGACCTGGCCTGGAAGTATTCAAACCCCGAGGCACCGACGCCGGAAGAGCTGGCGATGGAATACAACGGCAAGGCGCTGGTGGATGTGTTCGACCCGAAGGACCCGACCAAGCTGGTGCGCAAGGCCGGCGAGCAGCTGGCCGCGTTCGGCGACCTGCGCGACGACGGCAGCACCTCCTCCGGCTGCTGGATCTACATCGGTGCCTGGGGCCCGACCGGCAACATGATGGCGCGGCGTGACAACAGCGACCCGACCGGCATCGGCAATACCCTGGGCTGGGCGTGGGCGTGGCCGGCCAACCGTCGCGTGATGTACAACCGCGCTTCGTGCGACGTGGCCGGCCAGCCGTTCGATCCGCGGCGCACGTTGCTGGCCTGGAACGGCAAGAACTGGGGCAGCGTGGACGTGCCGGACTTCAAGGCCGACGAAGACCCTGCCGGTGGCATGGGCCCGTTCATCATGAATCCGGAAGGCATCGCCCGCTTCTTCGCCAAGGCCGGCATGGCCGAAGGCCCGTTCCCGGAGCACTACGAACCGTTCGACACGCCGCTGCGCAGCAACCCGCTCAGCCCCGGCCAGGCGCAGACGCTGAACAACCCGGCCGCCCGCGTGTTCGCCAGCGACCGGGCGCAGATCGGCTCGCCGGACGAGTTCCCGCACGTGGCCACCACCTACCGCCTGACCGAGCATTTCCACTTCTGGACCAAGCACGGCAAGCTCAACGCCATCATCCAGCCCGAGCAGTTCGTCGAGATCGGCGCCGCACTGGCCGACGAGCTGGGCATCAACAACGGCAGCCGCGTGCGCGTGAGTTCCAAGCGCGGCCATATCGAAGCCGTGGCGATGGTGACCAAGCGCATCAAGGCCCTGCAGATCGATGGCAAGACCGTGCACCAGGTGGGCATTCCGATCCACTGGGGTTTCCTCGGTGCAGCCAAGCCCGGCTACATCGCCAATACGCTGACCAATGCCATCGGTGACGGCAATTCGCAGACGCCCGAATCGAAGTGCATCCTGGTCAAGGTCGAGAAGGTGTAGGAGACACGCCATGTCACTGCAATCGCTGGACATCATCCGCCGCTCGGCCACCACCACGCCCTCGCCACAGGCGCGCAGCGCACACACCGGCCAGGTCGCCAAGCTCATCGACGTGAGCAAGTGCATCGGCTGCAAGGCCTGCCAGGTCGCGTGCATGGAGTGGAACGACCTGCGCGACGAAGTCGGCAGCTGCGTCGGCAGCTACGACAATCCGCCGGACCTCAGCGACCAGTCGTGGACGGTGATGAAGTTCCGCGAATACGAGGACGAGAAGGGCAAGCTGGAGTGGCTGATCCGCAAGGAAGGCTGCATGCACTGCAGCGACCCGGGCTGCCTGAAGGCCTGCCCCTCGCCCGGCGCGATCATCCAGTACGCCAACGGCATCGTCGACTTCCAGGAAGAGAACTGCATCGGCTGCGGCTACTGCGTGACCGGCTGCCCGTTCGATGTGCCGCGCATTTCCAAGAAGGACCACAAGGCCTACAAGTGCACGCTGTGCTCGGACCGGGTGGCGGTGGGCCAGGAGCCGGCCTGCGTGAAGACCTGCCCGACCGGCGCGATCACCTTCGGCAGCAAGCAGGCGATGACCGAACATGCCGCCGGCCGCGTCGAAGACCTGAAATCACGCGGCTACGAGAACGCCGGCCTGTACGACCCGCAGGGCGTGGGCGGCACCCACGTGATGTACGTGCTGCAGCACGTGGACAAGCCGGAGCTGTATGCCGACCTGCCCAAGGACCCGCGGATCAGCCCGATGGTGGAGATCTGGAAGGGCGTGGCCAAGCCCTTGGGCGTGCTGGCGATCGCCGCCACCGCCTTCGCCGGGTTCCTGCATTACATCGGCATCGGCCGCAATACGGTCAATGACGAGGAGGAAGAAGAAGCCGAGCACGAGGCGAAGAAGATCGAAGAGGAGCAGCGGCCATGAAGTACGCACCGCACCCGCGACAGATCATCCGCTACCGCGCGCCGACCCGCATCAACCACTGGATCGTGGCGATCTGCTTCGTACTGACAGCCTTGTCCGGGCTGGCATTGTTCCACCCTGCCCTGTTTCCGCTGACGCAGCTGTTCGGCGGCGGACCGTGGACGCGCATCCTGCATCCGTTCATCGGCCTGGCGATGGTGGTGGGCTTTGCGCTGCTGGCGTTCCGCATGTGGCGCGACAACCTGCCGAGCGCCGACGATGGCAAGTGGATGCGCGGCATGCGCGATGTACTGCGCAACGAAGACGAGCGGCTGCCACCGGTGGGCCGCTTCAATGCCGGCCAGAAACTGCTGTTCTGGGCCATCATCGGTTGCCTGTCGGCGCTGTTGCTGACCGGCTTCGTGATCTGGCGGCAGTACTTCAGTCATTTCTTCCCGATCGGGGTGATCCGGTTCTCGGTGCTTGCCCATGCGCTGTTCGGCTGGGTGCTGATCTGCGCGATCGTGGTGCACATCTATGCGGCGATCTGGATCAAGGGGTCGGTGCGGGCGATGACGCAGGGCAAGGTGACCTACGGGTGGGCGTACAAGCACCACCGGCAGTGGTTCCGCGACATCCTGCGCGGGCGGCGGGAACAGGGCTAGCGGCAGGGCCTGCGGCCCTGCACCCGCTTCAGGCCAATGCAACAGCAACAGCGGCTATCCGTAGGACGGCGGGGGGGGGGGGGGGGGGGGGGGGGGGGGGGGCCCCCCCCCCCGCGGGGGGGGGGGGGGGGGCCGGGGGCGGGGCCCCCGCCCCCCCCCCCCCCCCCCCCCCCCCCCCCGCCTCCCTCGGAGGA
>NZ_JASJSI010000098.1:0-16251 GCF_030237085.1 Stenotrophomonas maltophilia group sp. Smal32 | reverse complement strand
AAGGCCTCCATGAAGGCGCGGATCGGCACGGCACCGTCCATCGCCGCCTTCAGCAGGGTTTCGATCGGGGTCTGCGGGGCGAGGTCGGTCATGGCAACGGCGGGGAGATAGGGGCTCCTATTGTAGAGCCGAGCCTGCTCGACTGCTCGAAGAGCGTGCCAACCAAGGTTGGCATCTACCAGAGCGGGAGTGCCAACCGAGGTTGGCACCTACCAGAGCGGTAGCGCCGGGCCATGCCCGGCGGCGCCCTCACCGTCCCAGACGCTGGTCCCGAGCCTTCTGGTCGGTCATCGCCTTGTCCAGCTCGACCTGCAGCGCTGGCTGCTGCACGGCGGCATCCAGCACGTACACCTTCACGCCATGCGCAGGCACTTCGGCCTTCAGGGAGGCATCCACCTGCAACGAACCGCCGTCCAGCGCATCACGCCAGCGGCCAGCCTGGACGTAACGCGCCACGGTGAAGCTCCTGGCCTGGTCGCCCTTGTTCAGCAGCACCAGCGCGGTCTGCGCCACCTCGCCCTGCTGCAGCACACGGAAGAACACCGCCTCATCACCCTGCAGGCGCTCGTTCACCTGCAGGCCGCGCTGCAGCGCCGGGGTGGCTTCACGCAGTCGCGCGATACGCTGCAGCGGCGCGAAGATGGGGCTCTTCGGCGCCGCATCCACACGCGGCTGGCCGAAGTAGGCGCGGTTGCCGGCGTGCTCGGCGCGGCCACGCATGAAACCGGTCTCCGAGCCGTAATAGAGCACCGGAATGCCACGCGCGGTGAACAGCCAGTTGTGCGCGTCGATGAAGCCGTTGTCACTGGCCTGCAGGCGCGGCATGTCGTGGTTGTCGTAGAAGCTCATCAGCTCGTACGGGTTGGCGTACGGACCACCGCTCAGGTGCAGCGGCTCGGCCAGCATCTCAAAGCCTTTTCCGGCAGTGCCGAAGGTCTGCTCCAGCGCGCCACGCAGCGGGAAATCGAGCACGCTCACGTTCGCATTGGCCGGCCAGGTGTGCTCGGCGATGCGCGCGGCATCGTAGTCGAACGCTTCGCCGAACATGAACATGCCCGGGTGCTCGGCGCGGATTCGCTTGACGAAGGCGTGCCACCACGGGTGCGGCAGCCAGCCGATGGTGTCGATGCGCAGCGCGTCCACGCCCTGCGCGGTCCATTGCAGATAAGCACCGACCAGGTAGTCCATCACCGCCGGATTGTCCTGGTTGAAGTCGGACAGCTCGGCCAGGTTGCCATCGAAGATCGAACCGTCCTTGCTGTCGACCGGACCGATGTTGTTGTAGAACGCGTGCAGCGGGTTGTGCTTCGGGTCCAGCTTCTGCGGCGGCAGGTTCTGGTGGTCGGCAATCAGCGTTCCATCCTTGTCGAAGATCTGGCCGAACTGCGGTTGCCGCGTGGGCATGGTCCAGGCCGGCGAACCGTGGTTGCCGACGATGTCCAGCACCACCTTCAGGCCGGCGCCGTGCAGGCCCTTGGTCAGGCCGGCGAAGTCCAGGTCCTTGCTCGGCAGGTGCTCGTCGAGTGTGTAGAAGTTGATGCCCCAGTAGCCGTGGTAGCCGGTCTTGCCGCGGTCGGTCAGCGTGCTGGTGCAGCTGATCGGCTTGCTGCCGGTGAAGGCTTCATCCGGGTTGTCGACGATCGGCGTGATCCATACCGCACCGAAACCCAGGCTGCGGATGTACTGCGCATTGTCGAGCACGCCGCGGAAGTCACCGCCGAGGTAGCCGATGTTGCCGTCCACCTTGTCCGGGCACGGCACCGGGATATCGAAGGTGCGGTGCTTGCCACCCTGGTCGCGGTGATCGTTGGAGGGATCGCCATTGACGAAGCGGTCGGTGACCACGAAGTACACCGCATCGCTGGCGAACGGCTCGGTGGTACCAACGTAGTCCGGGCGCGGAGTGGCCACGGCCTGGCCGGCGAACAGGGCAAGGGAAACAGCAACAGCCAACGCAGCACGCATCACACCACCTCCGGACGGGACGGAACCCGCAGCACGCACAGGCCGGCGACGAACAGGCTGCAGCCGCCCAGTACCAGCACATGCATCGGCTGGCCACCCAGCCACGCGCGCAGCGCAAAGCCGAGCGCGCTGGCCGCGACCAGCTGCGGGATCACGATGAAGAAATTGAAGATGCCCATGTACACGCCCATCTTCGACGCCGGCACGCTGTCGGACAGCAGCGCATACGGCAGCGACAGGATCGACGCCCAGGCGAAGCCGACGCCGACCATCGACAGCAACAGCCAGTGCGGGTCGCGGATGAACATCAGCGACACCAGACCGGCGCCACCCAACCACAGGTTGACCAGGTGGCTCCAGCGCAGGCCGATGGCACGCACCATCGGTGGAATCAGTACCGCAGCCAGCGCAGCGAAGCCGTTGTAGGCGCCGAACAGTACGCCCACCCAGTTGGCGCCCTCGTTGTAGGCCGCCGTCTTCGGGTCGGCCGAACCGAAGTGGACACCAGCCACCGCCGCGGTGGTGTAGATCCACATTGCGAACAGCGCGAACCACGAGAAGAACTGCACCCAGGCCAGCCGCCGCATGGTCACCGGCATCGCTCGCAGGTCGCCGACGATGGCGGCCAGCATATGCGTGCCAGGCAGCGCGCGGGCCACGGCCAGCAGCAGGCCGTAGCCTGCACACAGTCCCGCCAGCACGTACAGCATCCTGTCACCCTGGCGCCAGGCGATCAGCAGGGCCAGCAGCACGCCCAGCCCCAGCCACAGCGCCACCTGCGTCCACGGTGCCGGTCCGCTGACAGCGCGCGCGGCATGGTGCGAAGGTGGCTCGGCATCATCGAATGCAGCCAGCTGTGCCGGCGAATACTCGCGGGTACTGACCACCGTCCAGGTGATCGCCGCCAGCAGCACCACCGCGCCGAAGTAGAACGCATAGCGCACGGTGTCCGGCACTTCACCGGCGGCAGCCGTATTGGCCACGCCGAAGTGGGCAAGGATGAACGGCAGGAAGCTGGCGACAATCGCGCCCACGCCGATGAAGAAGCTCTGCATCGCATAGCCGGTGGGCCGCTGCCGCGGTGCCAGCTGGTCGCCCACGAAGGCTCGGAACGGTTCCATCGACACGTTGATCGAAGCGTCGAGCACCCACAGCGTGCCGGCGGCGATCCACAGCGTCGGCGAGTTCGGCATCACCAGCAGGGCAAGCGTGGTCAGCACCGCACCGATAATGAAGAACGGACGGCGGCGGCCCCAGCGCGTCCACGTGCGGTCGGACAGGTAGCCGATCACCGGCTGCACCAGCAGGCCGGTCAGCGGTGCGGCGATCCACAGCCCGGGCACCGCCTCGATGTCCGCGCCCAGCGTCTCGAAGATGCGGCTGGCATTGGCATTCTGCAGCGCGAAACCGAACTGGATGCCAAGGAAGCCGAAACACATGTTCCAGATCTGCCAGAACGACAGCTGCGGTTTGGCGGGACGATTCATCGTGCGCCCTCTTCCACGGCCACCTGCACCACCTTCAATGCCAGCACCTGCGCCTGGTTGAGCACACCGTCGCGCCCGCCCTTGCCACCGGTGTAATGCGCGAAGTGTTCCAGCGCGCTCATGTTGAAACCCTCTTCAAGCGTGACCGTGCACGGTCCCTTGGGTACTGCGAACGTCGCCGCCGTGGAATCCTGAACGGCCACGCTGTGCGGCAAGGCAACCGTGTGCCGTTGCAGCGGCTGGCCCGCGCACTGCAGCGCCAGCTGCTTCACCGCAGCGGTGACGCCCGTATTGATCGGCCCGTTCGGGTTGGCGTACTGCAACCGCAGGCGTACGTGCCCGGCCTTGGCCGAAGTGAACTGCCAGCGCTGTCCCCCTTTCAGCCGCTGCTCCGGCCCGACACAGACCATCGGGCTGTGCAGCGATTCCAGCCGGCCTTCGCGGCGGGTCAGGCTGAGGCAGTGCTGCAGGCCATCGTCGCTGATGCGCGCCACGCCGTTGCTGGCAGTGACTGCCTTGCCGTCCTTCCACAGCACCTGATCGGCTGCCACCGCAACGTTCCAACCCGCGCCCTTGCGCAGGGCCTGCGGTGCCACCGGCGTGACCGGCGCACGGGCGTTGGCATCCGCAGTCGTGGCAGCGAAACCAGTTGCTGCCGGGGCGGCGACCAGCTGCACCGTCGTGATGCTGCCACGCGTGGTGGTCCTGCCTGACACCAGCAGGCCATCGCTTACGGTCTGCGGGCGCTCCAGCACGTAGCGCTTGCCGTTGGCCTCCAAGGTGATGCGGCGCTGCTTGCCGAACAGCTCGGGCACCAGGCTGGCCGGCAGTTTGGGCTGCACGCTGCCATCGTCCTGCACGCCGAATACACCTTCGACCACCATCGACAGGTACCCCGCCACCGACCACAGCTGCCGCTCGGAATTGACCACCGGGCCGCTCAGCGCGCCTTCCTCGACATGCACCGCCTGGCTGACCAGCTCGTAGTTCTCCATGTTGGAACCGGCCAGCGCGGCACCCTGCATCAGCGAGCGGATCTCGGCGGCGATGCGCGGCGCATCGTCCAGCTGCCGCGCTGCACGCAGCGAATAGGCGCTGACGAACGGCCAGATCGCACGGTTGTGGTAGATCGGCTGCTGCGCTTCCTGCGGCCAGACCACCGGGCTGCCAGCCGGCCCGATCGGGTACGCCGCCAGCGCACGGCGCGCACGCTCGGGCGGCAGCACGTCGGCCAGGATGCCCAGCGACAGGCCGAGCAGATCCACCTTGGCATACGGCACCGGGTGCGCGGCTTCACCGATGTAGCTCATGTACAGGCCGATGTCCTCGCGCCAGAAGCGCGCATCGATCTGCTGCGCCAGCGCGTCGGCCCAGGCCCTGTATTCGGCCGCACGGGCGTCACCGCGTTGGGCGGCCAGCTGCTCGGCCAGGCGCAGCGCCTGGTAGTGCAGCACGTTGGTGGACAACGCATAGGAATCACCGATGAAACGCACATCCTCGCGGGTCCAGTCCGGATAGGTCTGCTCACGCCAGTCCAGGAACGAGGTCTCGCCGCGGTACAGGCCCATCTGCGCGTCGAACACCATCGCCCGGTCCTGCGCCAGCGTACCCTGCAGCGCCTGCCAGACCTGATCGGCAAACGCCGGATCATCCAGCAGGTGGCGCGCGGCCAGGAACCACACCACGCGGTCGCTGCTGATCGGCCAGCTGCCGCCGGAACCGGTGTCCTGCGCCACGAACAGGCCGGGCGTGTGCCCGTCGCGCGCCGCCGACAGCTTGAACTGCAGCGACTGACGGGTGCGCAGGGGGTCCAGCCGCGCCAGCGCCAGGTCGGCGGCGAAGCTGACATCGCGGGTCCAGACATAGGGCCAGCGTGCGCCGGTCTGGAAACACTCGCACGGCACCGGCCTGCCTTCGTCGAAGGCAGGATCACGGATCGCGTCCACGCGGTCCTGGTCCATCTCCTGCTGGGCAAGCGCGAACAGTGCATCGAACATCACGCTGCCGGTGCGGCTGCGCATCGGTGCGGCTGCGATCTGGACTGCCCCCTTCGGCGCATGCAGCACGAAGCTGCCGTTGGCAGCGGCTTCGGCGCGCGCGTGGCGGCCGTCGAATTGCAGGTCGGCCGCCTGCGCGGTCGATCCCAGCGCTGCCCCAAGGGCAGCGGTCAGGCAAATGATCTTCAGCATCGAAGCGGCGGACCGGCTTGCGCCCGTCGGCCTCCCTCCCTCTCTGCACGCGTTGTAGGTCCGTACCGTCGTTGCCGGCGGGCGGGCGCGGCCCCTCCCTCAAGGGGCCTTGGCCCCATGGTAGACGCGGGGCTGTCGACTGCGCCCAGCTGCATACGTATTCATGGCGCTGCGCGGTAGCGCGCCGGCTGCGCTGGCTTATGGTCCGGGTCTGCCAACGGCGCCTTGGGAGGGGAAATGCCGATGTCACCCACTGCTGTACGCAGCGCGCTCGCGCATGTGTTCGGCCTGGCATTGCTGGGAATGGCGGCGCTGTCGCAGGCTGCGCCGCAGGTTGTCAGCGTCGAATCGCCGGGCAAAGTGCTCAGGGCCAGCCTGGTGCTGGACGGCGGCACGGCGCGCTATCGCGTCGAGCGTTTCGGCCAGACCGTGGTGGAGGATTCGAAGCTGGGCTTCGCCCTGCGCGACGGCCGGCTGGATCGTGATTTCGCGGTGATCGGCCAGCAGCAACGCAGCGTCGACGACCGCTGGGAACAGCCCTGGGGCGAGCGCCGGCTCACCCGAAACCACTTCAACGAACTGACAGTTCAGCTGGCCGAGAACACCGGCAACAAGCGCCGCCTGGATGTGGTGTTCCGCGTCTATGACGACGGCCTCGGCTTCCGCTATGTGTTCCCCGAGCAGCCCAACCTGCGCGAGGCGATCATCGATGACGAGCTGACCGAGTTCGCCATCGCGCCGGAATCGACCGCCTGGTGGATTCTGGCCGGCGAGCCGATCCACTACGAATACCTGTACCAGCGCACCCCGCTGCGCGAAGTGCCGCTGGTACATACGCCGATGACCCTGCGCAGCCGCGATGGCCTGCACGTGGCAATCCACGAGGCCGCGCTGGTGGACTACGCCGGCATGTGGCTACGCCGCACCGAGGGCCAGCGCCTGCGCGCGCAGCTTTCGCCTGCGGCCGAAGGCTGGAAGGTGCGCCGCGCCCTGCCCTTCGCCACACCGTGGCGCACGCTGCAGATTGCTGACCGCGCAGGTGGGCTGGTCGAATCGGACCTGATCCTCAGCCTCAACGAGCCCAACGCGCTGGGCGACGTGAGCTGGGTGAAGCCAGCCAAGTACCTGGGCGTGTGGTGGTCGATGCACCTGGACAACGAGAGCTGGGCGACCGGGCCGAAGCATGCGGCCACCACCGCCAAGACGAAGAAGGTGATCGACTTCGCCGCTGCGCACGGCTTCCGTGGCGTGCTGGTGGAAGGCTGGAATCCCGGCTGGGACGGCATGTGGGTGGGCAACGGCTACGAATTCGATTTCACCCGCGCCACGCCCGATTTCGATATCGACGCGCTGTCGGCGTATGGCCTGAAAAAGGGCGTGCACCTGATCGGCCACCACGAAACCGGCTGCGCCATCGAGCACTACGAGGATCAGCTGGGCGCCGCGCTGGACCTGTACGCACGGCTGGGCGTGGACCAGTTCAAGACCGGCTACGTCTGCGACGATGGCCAGGTCGACCGCCGCAACCCAGCCGGCGGCCCGCTCTGGCGCGAGTGGCACGACGGGCAGTTCATGGCCCGCCATCACCTGAAGGTGGTGCAGGAGGCCGCGCGCCGGCACCTGTCGGTGAACCCGCATGAGCCGATCAAGGACACCGGCCTGCGCCGCACCTACCCCAACTGGATCTCTCGCGAAGGCGCGCGCGGCATGGAGTACAACGCCTGGGGCCAGCCGCCGAACCCGCCGGAGCACGAGGTCAACCTGGTCTTCACCCGGATGCTGGCCGGGCCGATGGATTACACCCCCGGCATCCTCAGCCTGAAGGGCCGCCACGGCCTGGCCATCCCCAGCACGCTGGCCCGCCAGCTTGCCCTGTACGTGGTGTTGTACAGCCCGATCCAGATGGCCGCCGACCTGCCCGAGCACTACCTGCAGCACCGCGAGGCGTTCCGCTTCATCGAGGACGTGGCGGTGGACTGGGAGCAGAGCCGCGTGCTCGATGGCGAAGTGGGCGACTACGTGACCATCGTGCGCCGCGACCGCAACAGCCGCGACTGGTTCCTCGGCAGCATCACCGATGAACACGGCCGCGTGCTGCCGGTGTCGCTGGGCTTCCTGGAACCCGGCGTGCGCTATCGCGCAGAGATCTACCGCGATGGTGACGGCGCCGACTTCCGCAGCAACCCGTTCGCATTCGCCCGGGAAACCCGCGAGGTGACCAGCGCCGATGCCCTGACGCTGGTGCTGGCGCCGGGCGGTGGGCAGGCCATCCGCTTCACGCCGATCCGCTGAACGTTTTCCTGCCTGCGCCCCCGTAGCGCCCGAGCCCACGCTCGGGCGGCGGTGCGCAGCACCGAAATGCAGCCGAGCATGGGCTCGGTTCTACAGAACGAGACACTTGAAAGCGATTACACCCCTGCAAACGCCATTGAATACGTATGCAGGGTGATTCCCGCGAAGAATGCGCTGCCTACCATAGCGGCGACGACAGCGGCCACCGCGTCGCACGTTCACGGCACCGCCGGAACGCTCACAGATCGATCTGCAACATTGCCTGGGAGGGGAAAATGTTGAACCACAAGCACAGTGCGCTGAGTCTCGCGCTGGCCGTTGTGCTGGCGCCGACGCTGGCGTCGGCACAGTCCACGCAGAGCACCACCACGCCGGCCGGCACCGCCGCCACCAACCTGGATACGGTGCAGGTCACCGGCATCCGCCGCGGCATCGAGAGCGCGATCGCAGTCAAGCAGGACGCCACCTCGGTGGTCGAGGCGATCTCCGCCGAAGACATCGGCAAGCTGCCCGACGTCAGCATCGCCGAATCCATCTCGCGCCTTCCCGGCCTGGCCGCCCAGCGCGTTGCCGGCCGTGCGCAGGTGATCAGCGTGCGCGGCCTGTCACCCGACTTCGCCACCACCCTGCTCAATGGCCGTGAAGTGGTCAGCACCGGCGACAACCGCGGTGTCGAGTTCGACCAGTACCCGTCCGAGCTGGTCAACGGCGTGACCGTCTACAAGACCCCGGACGCGGCCCTGGTCGGCCAGGGCCTGTCGGGCACCATCGACATGCAGACCGCACGCCCGCTCAGCTTCGGCGAGCGCGTGATCGCGGTCAGCGGCCGCTACCAGAAGAGCTCCCTGGGCCGCGCCGCCAACATCGATCCGTACGGCAATCGTTTCAGTGCCAGCTACATCGACCAGTTCTTCGACAACACCCTGGGCATCGCCATCGGTTACGCGCACAGCGACATGCCGATCCAGGAGAACCAGGTCGGCCTCTACGAGCCCTGGACCACCGAGCACACCGACAAAGGCCAGCGTCGCGGAATCGCGCCAGGCACCTACTTCACCGACGGCATCAAGGCGTTGCGCCGTACCGGCAACAACAAGCGCGACGGCGTGATGGCGACGATCCAGTTCCGCCCGAGCAACAGCTGGACCAGCACCTTCGACGCGTTCCACACCGAAGCCGAGCAGATCGACACCGCCAACCAGTTCGAGCTGAGCCTCAGTGGCAATGGCGAGGACAGCAACAATCCCAACGCGATCCTGCCGGTGTTCAGCAATGTCGGCCGCAATGCCGATGGCAGCTTCACCGGTGGCACGATCAGCAATGCGTACCCGCTGGTCCGCGGCATGTACAACAAGCGCAAGGACAAGATCGACGCGTTCGGCTGGAACAACGAGTTCAACGTCGGCGGCGTGAAGCTGGTCGCCGACCTGAACTACTCGAAGGCGACCCGCCGCGAGATCAATCTGGAAAACAACCTGCAGCTGGTGCCGCGCCCGCAGTTCGACACGATCGGCCTGGTGGTGAACAACAACAGCTTCTCGCAGATCACGCCGGGGCGTGACTATTCCAATCCGGACAGCCTGTTCCTGACCAACACGATCTATGGTTCCGGCTACGGCAAGGTGCCGGAGGTCGAAGACCGTTTGAAGGGCGCAAAGCTGGCGGCGACGCTGCCGGTTCCCGAAGCCATGTCCAGCTGGTTCTCGGATGTGGACGTGGGCGTGAACTATGCCGACCGTCGCAAGCAGAAGGCCCAGGCCGAAGGCAACATCCTGCTCGGCGCCCAAGGCGAATCCACCATCGCCCCGGACCTGCAGTACCGGCCGGTCAACCTCGGTTTCGCCGGCATCGGCTACATCCCGTCGTGGAACGTGCCGGCAGCGGTGGGTCGCTACATGACCTTCAATCCGGTCGACAACCTGGACTACCTGATTCCCAAGTCGTGGACGGTCGAGGAGAAGATCACCACCGCGTGGGCACGCCTGAACATCAACACCGACATCGGCGTGGTCGGCGTGCGCGGCAACATCGGCGTGCAGATGCAGCACACCGACCAGAGCTCGGATTCGCGCTACTGGGACAGCTCGCAGCCGGCGGGCAGCAACATCCAGCCCTTCTCTGCCGGCAAGACCTACAAGGATTGGTTGCCGAGCTTGAACCTGGTGTTCATGTTCCCGCACCAGCAGACGCTGCGCTTTGCCGCCGCCAAGCAGGTGGCGCGCCCGCGCGTGGACCAGATGCGTGCCGGCCTGGAATTCGGCGTGGATACCAACAACGGCCGCCCCGGTGGCAGCGGCGGCAATCCGCTGCTGGATCCGTGGCGCGCAACCGCGCTGGACCTGTCCTATGAGAAGTACTTCGGCGAGAAGGCCTACGTGGCTGCGGCGATCTTCTACAAGGACCTGAAGAGCTACGTCTACACGCAATCGGTGGACAACTATGACTTCAGCGGCCTGCTGGGCAACTACCTGCCGCCACCGGGCATGACCGCACCGGTGCTGACCACCGGCACCTTCTCCACGCCGCAGAACGGCAAGGGCGGCACGTTGAAGGGGCTGGAACTGACCGGGTCGTTCCCGCTGGAGATGCTGACCGACAGCCTGCGTGGCTTCGGCGTGCAGGCCAGCGCGACCTTCAACAAGAGCGACATCACCATCCTGGATCCGGAAAGCGCCTCCAGCGTGGGCAGTGACCCGATCAGCCTGCCCGGCCTGTCCAAGCGCGTGTACAACTTCACCGCCTACTACGAGCGCAGTGGCTTTGAAGCACGCGTGAGCCAGCGCCGCCGCTCGGACTTCATTGGTGAGATCGGCAACTTCAACGGCAACCGCACGCTGCGTTACGTGGTGGGCGAGAACGTGACCGATGCACAGATCAGCTACACCTTCAGCGACAGCAGCAGCCTGCGCGGGCTGACCCTGCTGCTGCAGGGCAGCAACCTGACCAACGAGCCGTACCGCACCTATGCCGGCAGCAAGGACCGCCCGCTGGAGTACATCGAGTGGGGCCGCACCTACATGCTGGGCGTGAACTACAAGTTCTGAGGTCGTGCCGGGCCCTGCCCGGCGCCCCGGACTCGGTAGTGCCGGCCGCTGGCCGGCAACAGAAAACAGGGAGCAGGACCGGAAACCCGCTGCGCAGGCAGCGGGTTTTCTTTTGCGCAAAGGCTGGCCGTTGGTCGACAGGGCCCCGCCCACAAAAAAGGGACGGGGCGCTTCGGCCCCGTCCCCGCAAGTACCGCCACCGGAGAAAACGGTCAGCTGCGTCGGGCGCAATACACCGCGCGCGGCGGCAGCTGGAGTTCATTGCCCTGCACCGTGCCCGCATCCGGGCCCGGCACCGCCACCTGCTGCCAGTTGCCCGGCGGCAGCGGATGGCGCACCGCCTCGGCCGACAGGTTGAAGGCCAGCAGAAGGGTTTCATCTGCAAGCATACGCTCGAACAGCAGCACTGGCTCGGTACTGTCGATGAAACGGATGCTGCCATGCAGAAGTGCCGGCTGACTGCGCCGCCAGGCCAGGAATGCCCGGAACGCGGTCAGCACCGAGTGCGGGTCGCGTTCCTGCACGGCCACCGCCGCCGCCCGGTGCTCGGCCGGAATCGGCAGCCACGGCTGGCCGGACGTGAAACCGGCCAGCGGCGCATCGGTCCACGGCATCGGCGTGCGGCAGCCATCACGGCCCTTGAAGTTCGGCCAGAAGGTGATGCCGTAGGGGTCCTGCAGGGCCTCGAACGGCACCTCGGCCTCGGCCAGGCCCAGCTCCTCGCCCTGGTACAGGCACACCGAGCCGCGCAGCGAGCACAGCAGCGCCACCAGCATACGCGCCAGCCGCGGGTCGGCCGGGTGCCCGCCCCAACGGCTGACCGCCCGCTCCACGTCGTGATTCGAAACCGCCCAGCACGGCCAGCCTTCGGTCATCGCCGCTTCCAGGCGGGAGACCGTGTCGCGGATGTAGGCCGCGCTGTAGTCGTCCACCAGCAGCTCGAAGCTGTAGCCCATGTGCAGGCGGCCGCCCCGGGTGTACTCGGCGGTGGTGGCCAGCGAGTCCTCCGAGGAGATCTCGCCCAGGCTCACCGCGCCCGGGTACTCGTCCAGCAGCGCGCGCAACTGCTCCAGGAAGGGCAGGTTCTCCGGCTGCGTGTTGTTGTAGTAGTGGTACTGGTACGCGTAGGGGTTGTCCGGGCTGAAGCCGCGGCCCACGCGCTTGTCGGCGGGCTTTGGCGGGTTGTCGCGCAGCTGCGCGTCGTGGAAGCAGAAATTGATGGCGTCCAGGCGGAAGCCGTCCACGCCGCGGTCCAGCCAGAACCGTACGTTGTCCAGGGTGGCCTGCTGCACGTCCGGGTGGTGGAAGTTCAGGTCCGGCTGGTCGACCAGGAAGTTGTGCAGGTAGTACTGCTCACGGCGCGGCTCCCACTGCCAGGCGCCGCCACCGAACAGCGACAGCCAGTTGTTCGGCGGGGTGCCGTCCTCGCGCGGGTCGGCCCACACGTACCAGTCGGCCTTCGGATTGCTGCGGTCCTGACGGCTCTCGCGGAACCAGGCGTGCTCGATCGAAGTGTGGCTCAGCACCTGGTCGATCATCACCTTCAGGCCCAGGCCGTGCGCCTTGGCCAGCAGGCGATCGAAGTCGTCCAGACTGCCGAACAGCGGGTCGACGTCGCGGTAGTCGGCGATGTCGTAGCCGAAGTCGGCCATGGGGGACTTGAAGAACGGCGAGATCCAGATCGCGTCCACGCCCAGCGCGGCAATGTGGTCCAGCCGCTCGATGATGCCCGGCAGGTCGCCCACGCCATCGCCGTTGGCATCGAGGTAGCTGCGCGGGTAGATCTGGTAGATGACGGCTCCGCGCCACCATGGATAGTGCGACATCGACAGCCCCCCTCCGGGCATGCAGGGCCCGCCGGAAGCGGGCCGAAATCCTGTTCCGGCAAGCTTAGCGGCGGCCTCCCGGGCATGGCGCGGCCTGCATACGTATTCACGCAGGCGGCAGCCTTGGCGGGGCCGCGGACGCCGGCCAGCCCGGTTTGCGCCCGAATTCACGGCCAGCGCCTATAATCAGTGGTGAGCCTGAAAGCCTGATCGCATGACCATCACCGAAGACACCCGTCCCGCCCTGGGCCTGCCCCAGATCCAGTCGCTTGCTGCGGCCGACATGGCCGCCGTCGATGCCCTGATCCGGCGCCGGCTGTCTTCGGACGTCGTGCTGATCAACCAGATCGCCGATCACATCATTTCCGCCGGCGGCAAGCGCCTGCGCCCGATGCTGGTGATGCTGGCCGGCCGTGCGGTCGGCAATGTCGGCGCGGACCACCACCAGCTGGCCGCGATCATCGAATTCATCCACACCTCCACCCTGCTGCACGACGACGTGGTGGACGAATCCAGCCTGCGGCGTGGCCGCAGCACCGCCAACGCGCTATGGGGCAACGCGCCGAGCGTGCTGGTCGGCGACTTCCTGTACTCGCGCAGCTTCCAGCTGATGGTCGAGCTGGAGCGCATGTCGGTGATGCAGATCCTGGCCGATGCCACCAACCGCATCGCCGAGGGTGAGGTGCTGCAGCTGCTGCACGTGCACAACCCGGACACCGACGAAGCGGCTTACCTGCGCGTGATCGAGCGCAAGACCGCGGTGCTGTTCGCCGCCGGCACCCGCCTGGGCGCGCTGGCCAGCGGTGTGGACGAAGCCACCCAGCAGGCCCTGTTCGACTACGGCATGCACCTGGGCTACGCGTTCCAGATCGCCGATGACGTGCTGGACTACTCGGCCAACGCTGACGAGCTGGGCAAGAACCTGGGCGATGATCTGGCCGAAGGCAAGGCGACGCTGCCACTGATCCACGCGATGGCGCACTCCGACGATGCCACCCGTGAGCGCCTGCGCACCATCGTGCAGGACGGCGACGCCTCGGCGATGCCGGAAGTGCTGGCCGCGATCCGCGCCACCGGCGGCCTGGAGTACAGCCGCGCGCGTGCCGAGGAATACGCCGACGCCGCCGAGCGTGCGCTCGATGGCCTGGGTGATAACGATGCGGTGGCCGCCCTGCGCGGCCTGGCACGCTACGCGGTGCAGCGCTCGCATTGACCAACTCCGGTAGTGCCGGCCGCTGGCCGGCATTCCCGCCGCTGTGGGTGGGTGCCAACCTTGGTTGGCACGCCTTTGTTTACCGGAAACGCTCCTCGAAGAACTCATCCAGCGCCTTCCAGGCGCGCTTGGCCGCCCGTTCGTTGTACTGGCAGCCCGGCGGGCTGTTCGCATCGCGCTCGGCGAAGCAGTGCACCGCACCGCTGTAATTGGTGAACTCCCAATCGACCTTGGCCGCGTCCATTTCCTTCTGGAAACCGGCGATGTCCTCGGCGGTCACGCTCTTGTCGTCGGCACCATTGAGCACCAGCACCGACGGGTGCGTGCCACCGGCCTGCGCCGGCAGCGGCGAACCCAGCCCACCATGCAGGCTGACCACACCGGCCAACGGAGCGCCGGCCCGGGCGAGCTCCAGCACCGTGGTGCCGCCGAAACAGAACCCGACCGCGCCGATCCGGCTGGCATCCAGCGGCACCTTGCCGGCCTGCGCCTTGAGCACGTTCACCGCCTCCAGCGCGCGGGCACGCAGCAACGGCCGGTCGTTGCGCAGCTTGGTCGCTACCGGCCCGGCCTCGGCATCGGTCTTCGGCCGCACACCCTTGCCGTAGACATCGGCCACCAGCACCACGTAGTCGTCACCGGCCAGCTGCTTGGCCTTCTCGATGGCCGATTCGTTCACGCCCTTCCAGTTCGGCACCATCACGAGGCCAGGGCGCTTGTCATGCTCGCCGTCGTCATAGACCAGCACGCCACTGAAGGTCGTTCCCTGGTGCTTCCATTCCACCGGCTGCGCCTTCATCGCCGCCCACGCCGGCAGCGCCGCCAGGCCCAGGATCACCGCCACACCGCATCGCCAACGTTTCATGCGCCTGCTCCGCAAGAAAAAGGGGACGGAGGGGATCAAGCCGTATTCGCCCCTCCCGCGTCGCATTCTGCATTGGCGACGTGACGCAGGTGTGGTTGGATACGACTTGATCCCCTCCGTCCCCTTTTTTCGCATGAACCTTGTTGATCGCTTTCTGTCTGGCCTGATCCCGCGCCTGCCTGCCGACGATGCCCCGCAGTGGGCCCACGTACGGGGCGCCAGCGCCGAGGACCTGCAGCGCCTGCGTGTGCAGTGGCCGCAGGTGCCGGACAGCCTGGTGGAACTGCTCTCGCGCGTGGATGGCACGCACTTCCGCGAATACCCCGGCGGCGAGGTCTGCGTGCTCATGCTGGGTTCGGACGTCGAGGACGGCGGCTATCCCTACTACCTGCGCTCGGTGGCACAGATCTTCGAGGACCAGCAGCAGTGGGACGACAGCATCCGCTCGATCTACGAGGAGTGGCTGGATGACGAACCGGAGATCCTCGGCGACGGCATCGACGCCGACGTGCCGATGAACCGCCGCCTGTGCTTCTCGCACTGCATGAACAATGGCGGCACCTCGATGCTGTACCTGGATTTCGATCCGGCGCCGCGCGGCACCGTCGGCCAGGTGGTTCGCTACCTGCATGATCCGGACAGCTATGCGGTGATCGCGCCGAGCTTCGATGTGTACCTGCAACAGTTGATCGATGGCGGGTACGCGTTCCTCGATCAGGACGACTGAAATCCAGCCGAGCATGGGCTCGGCTCTACAGTAGATCCACGCCATGCGTGGATGGCGTCCTCACCCGCGCTCGATCCAGTGCAGCGTCCCCGGCGCGAAGGCCAGCAGATCCGCTGCCTCCAGCGACGCGCGCGGCCAGTGGCGTTCCGGCGGCTTCGGCTGCCGGGCACCCACCGCACCGTCGTAGTCACGCACCAGCGGGCCGATACGCGCGGCACCGGCCTGCAACAGCGCTTCGATACGCTGCAACCACTGGCCGGCATCCCCCAAGGCTTCATCGCGGCGTGCCTGCTGATCCTGTTCATGCCGCGCCAACTGCGCCGCCAACGCGCGCGCGATTTTCGCTTCGCTCCAGCCCTTCCTGCGCCAGCGTTCGGCATCGCCGTTCCACTCACGAACCGCCTGCGCCGAGGCCAGCGACGTGCCGCAATCGCAGTGCACGGCACTCAACCACGGCTGCCAACCGGGCCCGACCGCTGACTGCAGGCTGGGCGAATCCTGCGCAAACAGGCGCCGGCCACTGCGCTGCATGATCGCGGCGGCATCGACCTGCGCAATCGACGCAGGAAGGAACAAGGTGATGAACGTGCACATGCGGCTATCCGGGTCCGTCCGGGGATGCGCCCCATGGTAACTCGCCGGG
>NZ_JASJSI010000097.1:0-16361 GCF_030237085.1 Stenotrophomonas maltophilia group sp. Smal32 | reverse complement strand
TCGGCTGCTCTTCGGTCAGGTTGCGATAAAGCCGCGCTGCGCGTGAGCCGAGCGTAGGCTCGGCTCTACAAGGGCGGGTCGGCCGGCGTCGTGGCGGTGGGCGAGGGGGCCTGAATCGGGGACAATAGCGTCCCCGCCGCCCCACGCCTGCCTCCGATGACCGATTCCGCCCCCCAGCATCCTGCCCGCATCCTTGATGGCCGCCGTATCGCCGAGGACCTGCTCGACAGCCTGAAGGTGCGCGTTGACGCCCGCGTGGCGGCCGGCGGCAGCCGTCCGGGCCTGGCCGTGGTGCTGGTCGGTGGCGACCCGGCCTCGACCGTGTACGTGCGCAACAAGCGCCGTGCCGCCGAGAAGGTCGGCATCGAAGCACACGACTACGATCTGCCGGCCGGTACCACCGAAGCTGAGCTGCTCGACCTGATCGACCAGCTCAACGCCGATCCGAAGATCAACGGCATCCTGATCCAGCTGCCGCTGCCGGGCATTCCGGACGCGCGCCGGCTGATCCAGCGCATCGACCCGCGCAAGGACGTGGACGGTTTCCACCCGGAAAACGTCGGCCACCTGGCCCTGCGCGAGTTCGGCCTGCGCCCGTGCACCCCGCGCGGCATCACTACGCTGCTGGGTCACACCGACCAGCCGGTGCGCGGCCGCAACGCCACCATCGTGGGCGTGAGCAACCACGTCGGCCGCCCGATGGGCCTGGAACTGCTGATTGCCGGCTGCACCGTCACCAGCTGCCACAAGTTCACCCCCAAGGACGTGCTGGAACAGGCCGTGCGCAACGCCGACATCCTGGTGGTGGCGGTGGGCCGCCCGGGCATCGTGCCGGGCGAGTGGGTGAAGCCGGGCGCGGTGGTTATCGACGTGGGCATCAACCGGTTGGATGACGGTCGCCTGGTGGGCGATGTTGGGTTTGAGGCCGCTGCCCAGCGGGCGAGCTGGATCACCCCGGTGCCGGGTGGCGTCGGCCCGATGACCGTGGCCACGCTGATGCAGAACACCCTGGAAGCGGCGGAAGCGCTGAGCTGACCCGCCCCGCCTGAATGAATCACCGCCCCGCGCGACGCTGCGGCACCGCTTGGTGGTGCCGGGCCTCGGGCCCCCTGTAGAGCCGAGCCTATGCTCGGCTCATCGCGGTCTGGCGGAAAGCAGCCGAGCGTGGGCTCGGCTCTACAGGTGAGCGGGTGCGACACTGTGTCGCGCGAAGTTCCAATTCTGGCTACCAAAAATGCTGTTCTTGGCCCCTGAAAAGGGGTAAAATGTCGCGCTTCCCCACATCTCGGGTATGCCGATGCTGCGCATCCAGGCTGAAGCACTCACTTACGACGACGTCTCGCTCGTCCCCGCCCACTCGACCATCCTGCCCAAGGACGTCAACCTCGAAACGCGGTTGACCCGAGACCTGAAGCTCAAGCTTCCGATCCTGTCCGCAGCCATGGATACCGTCACCGAAGCCCGCCTGGCCATCGCCATGGCCCAGCTCGGCGGCATGGGCATCATCCACAAGAATCTCAGCCTGGAACAGCAGGCCGCGGAAGTGGCCAAGGTCAAGAAGTTCGAGGCCGGTGTCATCCGCGACCCGATCACCGTCGGCCCGGAAACCACCATCCGCGACGTGCTGGCCCTGACCCAGGCGCACAACATCTCCGGCGTGCCGGTGGTGGGCAGCGACGGCCAGCTGGCCGGCATCGTGACCCACCGCGATATGCGCTTCGAGACCGAGCTGGACGATCCGGTCCGCCACATCATGACCAAGAAGGATCGCCTGATCACGGTCAAGGAAGGCGCCGCGTCCGACGAAGTGCTGCAGCTGCTGCACCGCAACCGCATCGAAAAGGTGCTGGTGGTCAATGATTCGTTCGAACTGCGTGGCCTGATCACCGTCAAGGACATCCAGAAGAACACCGACTTCCCGAACGCTGCCAAGGATCTGTCGACCCGCCTGCTGGTCGGCGCCGCCGTCGGCGTGGGTGGCGATACCGATCGCCGCGTGGAAGCGCTGGTCGCCGCCGGCGTGGACGTGATCGTGGTCGATACCGCGCACGGCCACTCGCAGGGCGTGCTGGACCGCGTCAGCTGGGTCAAGAAGAACTTCCCGAACGTGCAGGTCATCGGTGGCAACATCTGCACCGGCGAAGCCGCACTGGCGCTGCTGGACAGCGGCGCGGACGCAGTGAAGGTCGGCATCGGCCCGGGCTCGATCTGCACCACCCGCGTCGTCGCCGGCGTCGGTGTGCCGCAGGTCACCGCCATCGACCTGGTGGCCGAAGCGCTGCAGGACCGCATCCCGCTGATCGCCGACGGTGGCATCCGTTACTCGGGCGACATCGGCAAGGCGCTGGCCGCCGGTGCCTCGACCATCATGGTCGGTGGCCTGCTGGCCGGTACCGAGGAATCGCCGGGCGAGACCGAGCTGTACCAGGGCCGTTCGTACAAGAGCTACCGCGGCATGGGGTCGCTGGCTGCCATGGAGAAGGGGTCGAAGGACCGCTACTTCCAGGACGCCGCCACCGCCGACAAGCTGGTGCCGGAAGGCATCGAAGGCCGCGTGCCATACCGCGGCCCGGTGGGCGGCATCATCCACCAGCTGATGGGCGGCCTGCGTGCCACCATGGGCTACGTGGGTTGCGCCACCATCGAAGACATGCGCAGCAAGCCCAAGTTCGTGAAGATCAGCGGCGCCGGCCAGCGTGAGAGCCACGTCCACGACGTGACCATCACCAAAGAGCCGCCGAACTACCGCGCCTGATGCGCTTGCGAACTGCTCTTGCGATTACGGGCAGCCTGCTGATGGCAGGCTGTTCGTTGTCCGAACCGCCGCCGCGCTCCGGGTCTCCGGGCGCGGCGGTTTCGCAATTGCAGGACGTACAGGCGTGCCAGAACGCGTTCTCGCTGCCGAAGGGCTGGCAGGTGCAGGCCGCTGGCGAGCAGCGCTGGCTGCTGAAAGGCACCGGCGAGCGCCCGCTGCAGGTCACCTTGCAATGCATTACCGAGCTGTGGACTGGCCCGGAAGACCCGGTGACCGATTCGGTGCTGGGGCCGCTGGAGCCGAAGCGGATGAGTGCCGCGATGGCCGATTGGGGTACTGCGAAAGCATCTGGCTACCCGATGCGCGCCTTTCAACGGCGCATCGTGCCCGGCACCGAAGTGCAGGAAATCGCCGAGCTGCCGCGCGCTGACCGCGCCAACCCCAACGCACCGCACGGCCTGCTGATGCTGCGCTGGGACGAGGAAGACCCCTCACATATTCAACAACGCGAGGCGTTCATCGCCACGCTGACGCAGAGCCTTGAAGCGCCGGGCGCTGCGAAAAACACCACTGGAACGGCACCATGACCAACATCCATAACGACAAGATCCTCATCCTCGATTTCGGCGCGCAGTACACGCAGCTGATCGCCCGCCGCATCCGCGAGCTGGGCGTCTACTGCGAAATCTGGGCGTGGGACCACAACCCGGCCGAGATCGCGGCGTTTGGCGCCAAGGGCATCATCCTGTCCGGTGGCCCGGAATCGACCACGCTGCCGGGTGCGCCGGCCGCACCGCAGGAAGTGTTCGACAGCGGCCTGCCGATCTTCGGCATCTGCTACGGCATGCAGACCCTGGCCGCGCAGCTGGGCGGTGCCACCGAAGCGGCGGATCAGCGCGAATTCGGCCACGCCGAAGTGAACGTCATCAACCCGGATGCGCTGTTCAAGGGCCTGAGCGACCACGGCGGCGAGCCGAAGCTGAATGTCTGGATGAGCCACGGCGACCACGTCTCCGTTGCACCGCCGGGCTTCACCATCACCGCCACCACCGACCGCATTCCGGTGGCCGCCATGGCCAACGAAGAAAAGCGCTGGTACGGCGTGCAGTTCCACCCGGAAGTGACCCACACCCTGCAGGGCCAGGCGCTGCTGCGTCGCTTCGTGGTGGACGTGTGCGGCTGCCAGACCCTGTGGACCGCGGCCAACATCATCGACGACCAGATCGCCCGCGTGCGCGAACAGGTGGGCGATGACGAGGTGATCCTGGGCCTGTCCGGCGGCGTTGATTCGTCCGTCGTGGCCGCGCTGCTGCACAAGGCCATTGGCGAGAAGCTGACCTGCGTGTTCGTGGATACCGGCCTGCTGCGCTGGCAGGAAGGCGACCAGGTGATGGCGATGTTCGCCGAGCACATGGGCGTAAAGGTCGTGCGCGTGAACGCCGCCGACCGTTACTTCGCCGCGCTGGAAGGCGTGAGCGACCCGGAAGCCAAGCGCAAGATCATCGGCAACCTGTTCGTTGAGATCTTCGACGAAGAGTCGAACAAGCTGAAGAACGCCAAGTGGCTGGCGCAGGGCACCATCTACCCGGACGTGATCGAGTCGGCCGGCAGCAAGACCGGCAAGGCGCATGTGATCAAGAGCCACCACAACGTGGGCGGCCTGCCGGAGCACATGAAGCTGGGCCTGGTGGAGCCGCTGCGCGAGCTGTTCAAGGACGAAGTGCGCCGCCTGGGTGTCGAGCTGGGCCTGCCGCGCACGATGGTCTACCGCCATCCCTTCCCGGGCCCGGGCCTGGGCGTGCGTATCCTGGGCGAAGTGAAGCGCGAATACGCCGAGCTGCTGGCCAAGGCCGATGCCATCTTCATTGATGAGCTGCGCAAGGCCGACCTGTACGACAAGACCAGCCAGGCGTTTGCCGTGTTCCTGCCGGTGAAGTCGGTGGGCGTGGTGGGCGATGCGCGCGCTTATGAGTGGGTGATTGCGCTGCGGGCCGTGGAGACGATCGACTTCATGACGGCGCATTGGGCGCATCTGCCGTATGACTTCCTGGGTACGGTGAGCAACCGGATCATCAATGAGTTGCGGGGGGTGTCACGGGTGGTTTATGACATCTCGGGGAAGCCGCCGGCGACTATTGAGTGGGAGTGAATTGACGTCCTTCGAGGACTATCGCCAGCTATCGAAAAACTGACGTAACGTGTTGATTTAGAAGAAAATACGTCGCACCAGCTATCGGTAGCTATCGCCGGCCAGCAGAAAAAGTTGACGGTAGAGCTGACGGTAAAAATCGAGGCCGGATTAAGACACTCTCGTTCACTATTCAGACTTTTACCGTCTTTGACGGTAAAAGCCTTCTCGGGAAAGCTTGTTTTATGGGGCTTTCCGGGCATCAGCAGGTCTCCAAGTCCCTGACGGTAAAGCCTGACGGTAAATCCGTCACATGCCGGAGGAAACCTCGATGCTGACCGACGCTGCACTACGCAATTTCAAACCTAAGTCCAAGATTTATAAGGCTTCTGACCGAGACGGGATGTACGTGACGGTATCGCCTGGCGGAACGATCACGTTCCGCTACGACTACCGGCTCCACGGCCGCCGCGAGACGCTGACCCTCGGACGCTATGGCCCTGGTGGCATCTCGCTGGCAATGGCGCGCGAACTGCTGCTGGACGCGCGCAAAGCCGTTCTCAAGGGTGTCTCGCCCGCGCTGGAGAAGCAGCGTGAGAAACGCCGGGTGGTCGCCATCAAGACCTTCGGCGCGGTGATGGAGACGTGGCTGGCCAACGCAAGGCTGGCCGACAGCACCCGCGCCATGCGCAAGCACATCATCGACCGGGACATCCTGCCGGTCTTCCAGAATCGCCTGCTCACCGAAATCCAGGCCGAAGACCTGCGGGCCTTGTGCAACAAGGTCAAGGAGCGTGGGGCGCCGGCCACGGCGGTACAGATTCGGGACATCGTGAAGCAGGTCTACATCTACGCCATCGCCCACGGTGAGAAGGTGGACAACCCCGCCGACAGCGTGGGCGCGGCCTCGATCGCCACCTTTGTGCCGAAAGATCGCGCCTTGTCGCCGCTGGAGATTCGGCTGTTCATGCAGCAGATGGAATCGGTGGCGACCTATCCGACCATCAAGCTGGCGCTGCGCTTGATCCTGCTGACGCTGGTACGCAAGAGCGAACTGATCCACGCCACCTGGGATGAGGTCGATTTCGAGAGCAAGACCTGGACGATTCCTAAGCAGCGGATGAAGGGGCGCAACCCGCACGTGGTCTATCTATCGCGCCAGACGCTCGACATCTTCGTGACGTTGCACGCCTGCGCGGCGGGATCAAGGTTCGTTTTTCCGTCTCGCTATGACGCAGAACGGTGCATGTCCAACGCTACTTTGAATCGCGTCACAGGGCTAGTAGTGGAGGCGGCAAAGACCAAGGGGCTGCCGCTGAAACCCTTCACCGTCCATGACCTGCGCCGGACCGGCTCGACACTGTTGAACGAAATCGGCTTCAACCGCGACTGGATCGAGAAGTGCCTGGCGCACGAGGACGGGCGTTCCTCGCGCTCGGTTTACAACAAGGCCGAGTACGCCGAGCAGCGGCGCCACATGCTGCAAGAGTGGGCCAACCTAGTCGATGCCTGGGGCGGTGGGCAGACCTACGTGCCGAAGCTGTTACCGGCGAACGTGGTGGTGCCGGCGTTGAGCGCGATAGCCTGAAACAGTGGCTTGGTTGTCACTTGACAACCAAGCCAATCATCCCCATACTGGAGATCATTGATGGCTCGTTCCCCTCATCCGAAGAAAGATGTCGAGGAAGCTCTCAGGCACGCCGAAGGGCAGGGCTGGCGCGTCGAAGTCGGCGGCAGCCACGC
Source organism: Stenotrophomonas maltophilia group sp. Smal32 (assembly GCF_030237085.1). Classification (NCBI taxonomy): domain Bacteria; kingdom Pseudomonadati; phylum Pseudomonadota; class Gammaproteobacteria; order Lysobacterales; family Lysobacteraceae; genus Stenotrophomonas; species Stenotrophomonas maltophilia group sp. Smal32. Next base: position 9,735 of record NZ_JASJSI010000097.1, on the reverse strand, counting down.
TTGGGGGCGGATGTATTGCCCTTACAACGATGAAGAATGTCGCTGCGGCGAGTTCTGCATCACCAGTGTATGGAGCACGCCGAAAAATCCCGGCAACCACGCGCGCTCCTTGCGGCGCGTCGTGGACAACTGCACCACGCACCGGCCGCAGCGCGACGCTGATGATGGTGCCAAGGAGTAGCGCGATGGAATACACCTTCACTCTGAAATATCAGCTCACGGATGCTGACCGCGACCCGGATGCACTGGTGGAGCGCCTGGGCGAAGCCGGCTGCGACGATGCCTTGGTCGGCATCGGGCAGCCGGGTCGGTTGGCGCTGGAGTTCACCCGCGAGGCAGCGGATGCGGACGAGGCCGTGCGTAGCGCGCTGGCCGATGTGCGCTGCGCCGCGCCGACCGCGCGATTGATCGAAGTAGCGCCGGATCTGGTGGGTCTGACTGACGTGGCCGACATTGTTGGCGTGTCGCGGCAGAACATGCGCAAGCTGATGCTGGCGCATCCGGGCAGCTTTCCGGCGCCGGTGCATGAGGGCAGCGCGTCGATCTGGCATTTGGCGGACGTATTGGCGTGGTTGCAGGCCAAGGGCAGCTACTCGCTGGCCAAAGACGTGTTTGAGGTGGCACGGGTGGCCTTGCAGGTCAACGTGGCGAAGGAGGGGCGGCGATTGCCGCGCTCGACATCCAAGGCACTGGAGGCTTTGATTGGATGAGCGCCGCTGCTTGGCCTTATGCCTCGCTCGAACCCGCCCGGACAGGGCGGGCTTTTCGTAGGTAGACATCCGGTTTCGACACGCCGGCGCGCGGAGCCTGCTTTCGTTCTTCGACCCAGGCTTCCACTTCTGCCAAGTCCCATACGACGCAGCGTGGCGTCAGGTTGAAGCGACGTGGGAACTCACCGCGACGCTCCATTTCGTAGATCGTCGTTTCGGCGAGGGGAACGATCTGCCGCAGTTCCTGCCGGCGAATGGTGCGACGGAAGGGAAGGACACTGCGCTTTGGAAATTGCGGCAAAGCCTCGTAGGCATCCGTGCCTGGCAAGGGGAGGCCGACATCGGTGCCGGCAGTATTGGGGGCTTGCGATAGCTGTTCCACCTCGGACTCCATGGTTCTGCTGCATGGAGACATGGTGAAGTTCAATACCTATCGGGACAACTTGCTGCGGCGTAGTGGAGCGGGTTCGATGTGGTATTTGGATGTTGCGTCCCGGCGTACCGCCGTCGGGTTCGCGGGCTGCGCCCCGCGCTTCGTGCCGAATCGCGGCCATCCGGCTTTGATCCCTGACGCCTTCGGCCCTGTTGGGCCTGCGCGCTGCGCTTGCTCAACGGCGGGTGTGTGCAGTGGGCGGGGTGTGGGCGGTCTTGCTGTTCCCTTCACCATATCACGGCGTTCTCGCCGTCAAGGGCGGCGCGCGCTTGTGCGCGCTTGCGTCCTGGCGGCCGTCTGCGACCCCTGACTGCTTGCGCTGCGCCGTGCTGGCGACGGTTCCGGGCAATTCCGCCCGAGCAACCGGAGCACGATCATGTCGCAACTGTCCTTTTCCTCGTTCGATGCCTCGCTGATGGTGCGTGATGCACAGGGCCGCTATCTGCTGGCGACGACTGACCAGATTCTGGAGGCCGCGCGCCAGGCTATCGAGCACAAGATGCAGCGCGGTGCGTCATTCATTTCGCCGGTGGCGGTCAAGGAGTACCTGCGCGCCAAGCTGGCTGGGTTCGAGCACGAGGTGTTCGCCGTGCTGTTCCTCGATACGCACCATTGCTTGATCGAGTATGCCGAGATGTTTCGAGGCACCATCGACAGCGCATCGGTGTATCCGCGCGAAGTGGTCAAGCAGGCGCTGCGGCTCAATGCGGCGGCGGTCATCGTTTCGCACAACCACCCGAGCGGGAATCCTGAGCCGAGCGCGGCCGACAGGGCACTGACCCAGCGGCTCAAGGAGGCGCTGGCACTGGTGGACGTTCGCATTCTGGATCACGTCATCGTCGCGGGCGGCAACACCGCGTCATTCGCCGAACGCGGCCTGATCTGACCAAGGGGGCTTCGGCCCCCTTTTTTGCTGCGTCCGGTGGCGCAACTCCGGCCCGCGCCGGCCTGCGCGGGCCTGCGCGGGCCTGCGCGCTTCGCTTGCCGAGAACCGGGGAACGTGAAGGTGCAAGGGAGGCGGTCTTGCTGTTCCCTTCATCGTGCCACGGCGTGCTCGCCGTCAAGGGCTGCGCGCCGATGGCGCTGGCGTCCTGGCGGCCGTCGTTGACCCCTGACTGCTTGCGCTGCGCCGTGCCCTGGAAGGGGTGGGCAATTCCGCCCGGCAACCTTTCAGGAGTTCACCATGAACTGCGCATTCATCACCGACGAGCAGCGCATCGTGCTGCTGGCCAATGGCCGCGAATCCTTGCTGAACCCGGACTTCGATCCGGCCCCCGTGGTCAAGCTGTTCACGCCGGATGCCGGCGCGACCTGGCTGCTGACCGAGATTGATCCCGATGACCACGACCACGCCTTTGGTCTTTGTGACCTGGGCCTGGGGATGCCGGAAATCGGCTGGGTCAGCCTGGGCGAACTGGCGACCGTGCGCGGCGGGCTGGGCCTGCCAATCGAACGCGACCTGTCTTTCCGGGCCGAAAAGCGGTTGAGCGCCTATGCGCGCGATGCGCGCCTGGCCGGGCGAATCGTTCAATGATTGCGCGGGGCGTCGCAAGATGCCCCGTTCAAGGTCTCAGCAGATCCGGCAGGCAGTCGGCGAATGCCGGCTGGATCTTGCTCACGGGCTTGGCCACGGTTTCATCGCCGGTGAGGACAGCCATCGTCATGCCGGTCATGGTCGTCAGACCGTTCGAGCTGCGCAGTACTTGCAGCGCAAGATCGACCGGGAAGCCGTCGGCACTACGCCGCAGCGGATGAATGCCGCCATGCACGAATGAGTTCATGCCGTGCCAGGTCACATCCTTGAAGTGCAACAGCATCTGGTGCGCGGCTGCCGGCGCGCCTTGTCCGACTCGCTTGCCGATCTGCTCAATCATTTCGCTGGCGCCAGGCAAGTTCTTGGCTGCCCGTTCGCTCTGCTGCGTCAGTGGCGCCAGCAACTTATCGATCGCTGCGTCGCTAGCTGCGTAGAGCAGCCACATTGCCCGTGTCAGGGCCTCGAACTGCAGGCGCATGAGGCCGACGGCAGACGTGGGCAGTCGCAGCGACATCAATGCTCGCATTGCCGCCGCATGTTCCATAGCGACCAAGCACATGCCGAGGGTTGATTCGCCGCGGGGCGATCCATCGAAATCGGCATCGCCCAGCAGTTCATCCAGCCGCTCGTGCAAGGTATTGGAACGGTGGAGCATGTGCTCCAACGGGTCGTTGTTGATGATGGTTTCCTCCATAGAGGGATGGTAGGACAGTCGTGCGTCCCCGGCCAAGCAGACATGGCCGGTCGCGCTGTCGTGCTTCGCATCGAGCCGCCTGCGGCGTCTCGCCCCTGATGGGCTTCCATCGTTCCCTCGCTCCGCTCGGCTGACGCCTCCGGCCCGGATTCCTAGATCCGGGCCTGCGCGCTTCGCTTGCCGTGCGGTCGGCGTGTTGAGGGGCCGTTGCCATGTCCAGCCGTCTCCCCTGACTTCATCACCTTCACCGCGACTGTAGCCCGCGCCCGTGTGCCGTCAAGGCGCGCAGGGCCGTGTCCTCGGCTGCGCCTGCGGGCCGCACCAACCCTGCGCTTGCCTCCTTGACGGCACCCGTTCGCGCGCTCCTGACCGTCGCGGGCGATGAACTCAGGAAAGACGGTGGCAACAGGGCCAACCGGGTTCCTCGTGCCGACCGCACCAAACAGCCGAAAGGCTGGGCTCCGAATCTAGGAATCCGGTGTGCGGTGTGAACAGCAAACCTTTTTTCTTTGTCAGGAGAAATGCCATGCAACTCGCATCCCGCTTCGCTTCCCGTTCCCCGGTGCTGCGTTCGGAATATCCCTTGTCCGATGACCAAATCCGGGCCGTGGTCCCGTCCATCTTCGCCGAGGCTCCGCACGAAAGCCGCTCCGAGCGGTACAGCTACATCCCCACCGCCACCGTGCTGCAAGAACTGCGCGGGGAAGGCTTCGAGCCTTTCATGGTGACGCAAACCCGCGTGCGCCACGACGACCGCCGCGACTACACCAAGCACATGATCCGGCTGCGCCACGCCAGCCAGATCAACGGCCGCGAGGCCAACGAAATCATCCTGCTGAACTCCCATGACGGCACCAGTAGCTATCAGATGCTGGCAGGGATGTTCCGCTTCGTTTGCAGCAATGGCCTTGTCTGCGGCGACACCGTGGCCGACGTGCGCGTTCCCCACAAGGGCGACGTAGCCGGGCACGTCATCGAAGGCGCTTACGAAGTCCTGCACGGCTTCGACCGGGCGCAGGAGTCACGCGATGCCATGCGCGCCATCACGCTGGACGGCGGGGAATCCGCAGTGTTCGCCCGCGCTGCGCTGGCGTTGAAGTACGACGAGGACAAGCCCGCGCCCATCACGGAATCGCAAATCCTGATGCCGCGCCGCCATGACGACGACCGCCGCGACCTGTGGAGCGTGTTCAACCGCACGCAGGAGAACTTGACCAAAGGCGGCCTGTCCGCCCGCGCCGCGAATGGCCGCCGCCAGACCACCCGGCCCGTGCAGGGCATCGACCAAAGCGTGCGCCTCAATCGCGCCCTGTGGCTGCTGGCCGATGGCCTGCGCCAGTTGAAAGCCTGAATCCCCACGCGGCAGGGGCAGGCAGCAGCCCTTGCCGCTTCTTTCGCTGCTGCATCCCAACCGCAAGGAGTTATCACCATGAACGCCGTACTCAAGACCGAAGCCATCGCCATCGAAGCCGCCGCGCCGCTGGAAGTGGCCGACCCGACCAAGAACCTGATCTTGGTTCCCCTCTCGCAGTTGCTGCCGCGCCGTTCCAAGCGCAACGTGCGGACGACCCCGCGCCAGTCCATCCCCGAACTGGCCGCGAGCATTGCCCGCATCGGCCTGCTGCAAAACCTGATCGTCATCCTTTCCGCCGATGGCGAGGCTTACGAGGTGGTGGCAGGCGACCGCCGCCTGACCGCCTTGAAGCTGCTGGCGAAGAAGAAGCGCATCCCCGCCGACTACGAAGTGCCGTGCCTGCTGGTACGCGATGCTTCGGCCCGCACTGTCAGCCTTGCCGAGAACGTGCAGCGCGAGAACATGCACCCCGCCGACCAGTTCGCGGCCTTCGCCGCGCTGGTCAAGGAAGGTCGGCCGGTGGAAGACATTGCCGCCGATTTCGGCGTGTCCCCGCTGGTGGTGCAGCGGCGCTTGAAGCTGGCGAACGTCTCGCCGCGCCTGATGGCCGACTATCGGGCCGGTGGCGTGACGCTGGAACAGTTGATGGCCTTGACCATCACCGACGACCACGCCGCTCAGGAAGCCGCGTTCTATGGTGCGCCGGAATGGCAGCGCAGCCCGTCCAAGCTACGCGAGCGCCTGACCGAGCGCGAAATCGACGCCGCGCACGCGCTGGTGCGCTTCGTCGGGCTGGACGCCTACCGGCAGGCAGGCGGCGGCATCCGCCGCGACCTGTTCGCCGAAGGCGATGCCGGAACCTACCTCACCGATACCGCAGTGCTGGAGACGCTGGTGCGCGACAAGCTTGCAACGCTGGCCGAGGACGTGCGCGCCGAGGGCTGGGCATGGGTGGAGGCCGTGCCGCATCTGGCCTACGAGGAACGGCAGGCGTTCCAGAACGCCCCGCGCCATCGCCGCGAGCCGACCACCCGCGAGGCCCGCCGCATCGCCTCGCTGGAAACCCGCCTCGAAAAGATCGATGCCGAACTGGAAGAAGCCTGCCAAGGTGAAAGCAGCGAGGACGAGGCCAAGGCCGAGAAGCTGGAACAGCGGCGCGATCAGGTGGTGGGGGAACTGCAAGACGCGGAGGACGCCTTGCACGGCTATGCCCCCGAGGTGCGCGAGGTGGCCGGTGCCATCGTCACCATCGACCGCAACGGCGAGGCCGTCATTCATCGCGGCCTGTTGCGCGAAGCCGAGGCCAAGGCGCTGCGCACGCTGGAAAAGCTGCGGCGCGGTTTCGGCAGCGTGGAAGGCGAAGCCGCCAACGACGAGCACGAGGACGCCGACGACGCGCCCAAGGCCGCGAGCCTGTCCGATCGGTTGGCGCAGCGGTTGAGCGCCCATCGCACGGCAGCGCTGCAAATCGAAGTCGCACGGCATCCGCACGTCGCGCTGGCCGCGCTGGTGCATGGCATGGTGCAGACCGTCTTGCAGGAAAGCCACTACGGCCACGACTTGCCGCTGGGCGTGAGACTGAAAGTGCAAGACCGGCTGGAAGGCATGGCCCCTGACTGGCCGGAATCACCCGCGGCCGTGGCGCTGCGCGAACTGCAACAGGTAGCCGGCGAAGCCTTGCCGGATGACAGCGCCGAACTGTTCGCCGCGCTGCTGGCGAAGCCGCAAGACGAGCTGGTACGGCTGCTGGCCGTGTGCGTGGCTTCCACGGTGGACGTGGTGACGCCTCGCGCCACGGCGCACCGGCCCGGCGAGGAACTGGCGCAAGCCGTGGGCCTCGACATGGCCGCATGGTGGAAGCCGACCGCAGAAGGCTACTTCAATCACGTTTCCAAGGCTGTGATTCTGGATGCCGTGGGCGCATTTACACCGGAATCCGTCACCCGGCTGGCGAAACTCAAGAAGGCCGACATTGCCAGCGAAGCCGAGCGGCTGGCCGATGGTACGGGCTGGATGCCCGCCATCTTCAAGGCCGAAGGCCCGCAGCAGGCAGTACGGGAAAGCGCGCAGGAGGCAGGCCCGGAGCAGGACGCCCCCGGGGATGCCGAAGCAATGGCGGATGAACCCGCCGAGGCGCTGGCCGCTTGACCTGCGCCGAAAGCAAGCGCCCCGGCCTCGACCGGGGCGCTTCGCTGCAAGGAGAAGCCCCCATGACCCGCACCACCATCAACCGCCCGCGCATGACGGCGATCTACGCTCCCGGTACGGTACGCGCCCGCCGCTGGCACGGCGCAGGCGACGTGCGCGGCTACCGCCCGCCCTCGGGCTGGACGGCCTGCGCCGACCTCACCGACATTCATCCCATCACGGACCGCGCCTTGCCGCGTGCCGTGTGGTGGCTCATCGAGACGAAGGAATAACCGCGATCAGCACCGCGCCCAGGCCGTACCGTCCTGGGCGCGGTGAAACGCAAATCCGGGCGCGGCAGTGGCCGCGCCCGGTGTTCAGGACCAACAGCCAAATCAAGACACAGCCGCCATCGTGGGATGCCTTCGCGTACTGACTAGGAAAAAGCCTCCTGAACTAGATGCCGAATTGACCCAACCCCACCGGCGTAGGCTCTGGGGCGGCGTGTATCCAACATCCCGGACTTTCGCTATCAAAGAAGTCCACTTGCACTGGCCCCAGATCATCCTGAAGAGCTTGGTACGCGTAGTTGCAATAGACCTGATCGCCGCGAAAAACGGAGACAGCGACCCGATGGATACCAGTTCCGCGCATCCGCCTCAGCAGGTGCCGATCATGCTCGCTTATGCCCCAGCCATACAGCGTCAGCGCGACCCGTTGCGATGCGAGCACTTCACGGTACACCGTTGAGAGGTAGTAGCTGCTCTGGATCGATGACACCTTCTGTTGCATCGTCCCCTCACTGACGAATAGCGGAACAACTCGCTCGCTGCACCACTCTTGGAGGATGGCCTCCAGCAAACCTGCTCCAGCGTTGTGAATCTTGGATTCCTGCTCCACGGCATTGCGGCACAAGGCAAGGCTCCCATGGGGATAGAACACCAAGGTGTTGGTTTGCTCCCTGTACCGTTCCCGATATCTTCCCCAGTTATCGTCGAATCCGCCGTTCCATTGGAAGCAATCCTTGAACGCATGTCCATCATCGACATTCAAGCCATAAGTCATCGTCCAATAGACCAACAAGTCATAGTTCAGCGACAGTACTGTGTCGAACCCCTTGAGAAACTGGTACATGCTGGGTAGTTGAGGATTCACCAGGTTATGCTCGGGATGCACATCACGAACGGCCTGAATTAGGCATTCTCTGACGTTCAAGTAGGCTTGGCGCGTACTGTTGTCCGGTATCTGCAACGCTCGGTTGACGTTGGACGCCTGCCAAACCAAGCGCAGGATTAGTTCAAAGTCAGAAGTCCCGAAGAAATGGAATAGTCGGCGTACATCCGTTGCGAGCAGGCCGCGCTGTTGGGCGTAATCCAGCAATGAGCCATAACTGAAGCTCGGGGATACGGCAATACTCGCGCCATTGCCCAACAGAATCGTGCTTCGATGGTAGTTGTGGGCAACTTGTGCCCATTGCATAACGGGAAATGGCAACTCAAACTCCTCCTGTTTTCTTCCCCACGGAAAGATACCTCGAATCGTTTTCGGCCATTGCTCTGACGATGACTTCTTGCCATAGAAATTGAGCTGCCTGACGTGTCGGCGCACTGCGCCGCCGGGCTTTCGGGCTGCGCCCCGTGCTTCGTGCCGAATCACGGCCATTCGGCTTCAATCCCTCACGCTTTCGCGCCTGCGGCGCTACGCGCTCCGCTTGCCTCAAGGGGAAAGCCCTGCGGGCTATCCCCGCCGCGTGCAGCTTGGCGCCCCTCGATGCGGCCGAACCGGCTACGCCGGATCGGCCCGGCCAGCGCCCCGCCGCGATGGGCGGGGTGTTGGCGAACACGCTGGCGCTTGCTGCGGCAGGTTGTGCAGGTCCATGCCGTCCTCAACGCTGGCGGTTCCTGCACATTACGTCACGAAGGACGGTTCACGGACAACCCGCCCGGCATCGCTATGGAGCTTCCACGCCACGCCTCAAGACCGGCGCCGCAAGGTGCGGCAGGGGCGTTCTCACCTGTCGTTGGGTGGTTGACCTGGCCCGCGTCAGCAGGCGAGCCGGAGAAGCCTTCGAGCGGGGATGCCGAGTCGGCGCCATCTCCTTTCGGAGCGGTTCGGCCCAAGGCGTCCTTGTCTCGTTGTGAATCCTGGCGGGGGCGCGGCTGCGCCTCGGGCTTCATGGCGGCAACCGTCCGGCGAAAACAATTTCCCCGCCGCTGCGCGGCTTCCTCGCGCAGCAAATTCTTTTCGCCTCTCGGTTCTCCACTGCGTTTCGACCGCAAGCGGTGCAGCCAGCCCGTCCCCCGCCGGCCGGATCACAACAAGGACGCGATGGGCGCGAACCTTGTTCAACCGAAAGGAGAAAACATCATGGCCAACATCGGCACCTTCACCACCGACAAAGACGGCTTCACCGGCACGCTGCGCACCCTGACGCTCAACGTCAAGGTCAAGCTGGTTCCCAACGACAAGGGCAGCAGCGAGAACGCCCCCGACTTCCGCCTCCAGGCCGCCGGCCACGACATCGGCGCGGCGTGGAACAAGACCAGCGAGGCCGGGCGGGAATACAAGTCCGTTACCCTCGACGATCCTTCGTTCCCGGCTCCGGTCTATGCCCGCCTGATCGAAGGCGAGGACGACACGCACGACCTGATCTGGTCGCGCAGCAAACCCCAGGCGGCGTGACCGCCGCAGCGCCCCGTCCATTGCGGCGGGGCGCTGCGCTATCACTACGTCCCAAACCAGACCGAAATAGGCAGTGGTGAGTTCAACCCGTCAATGCAACATGATCAACAGTTGCACTGATAGGAGCGAACGATATGGCAAGGATGGGGCGGCCCGGCATGTCTCGAGCCCAGAAGCGAGATCTATGGCGACGATGGAAGG
>NZ_JASJSI010000096.1:15364-16390 GCF_030237085.1 Stenotrophomonas maltophilia group sp. Smal32 | reverse complement strand
GGTAGAATGCCCCCATGAAGATCGCCTCGTGGAACGTCAATTCGCTCAATGTCCGCCTGCCGCACCTGGAGCAGTGGCTCAAGGAGTTCGGCCCGGACATCGTCGGTATCCAGGAAACCAAGCTGGAGGACCACAAGTTCCCCGACTCTGCGCTGATCGCCGCCGGCTACCGCAGCGTGTTCGCCGGCCAGAAGACCTACAACGGCGTGGCACTGCTGTCGCGTGAGCCGGCGCAGGACGTGCAGATCGGCATTCCCGGCTTCGAGGACGAACAGAAGCGCGTCATTGCCGGTACCTTCGGCGACCTGCGGGTGATCAACCTGTACGTGGTCAACGGCCAGGACATCGGCACCGACAAGTATGACTACAAGCTGCGCTGGCTCGAGGCAGTGCATGCCTGGATCGCCGAAGAACTGCAGCGGCACCCGAAGCTGATCGTGATGGGCGACTTCAACATCGCCCCGGACGCGCGCGACGTGCACGATCCGGAGGTGTGGAACGACAACCACATCCTGACCTCCACCGCCGAGCGCGGCGCGCTCAACAAGCTGCTGCAGCTGGGCCTGCACGATGGCTTCCGCCTGCACAACGACGAAGCCGGTGTGTTCAGCTGGTGGGATTACCGCGCGGCCGGCTTCCGCCGCAACCTGGGCCTGCGCATCGACCTGACCCTGGTCTCCGATGCGCTGAAGGGCGGCGCGGTGGCCTCGGGCATCGACCGCGAGCCGCGCACCTGGGAACGCCCGAGCGACCATGCGCCGGCGTGGGTGCAGCTGGGTTGAGGTAGCGGCGGGGCCTGGCCGGCGGCGCCGGCTTCCCTGGCCCCGGTGGGGGGGCGCCGGGGGGGGGCCGGGGCGGGGCCCTCGCCGCCGCCCGCGAATACCGCACCCCCCCACCGTTTTCCCCCACCCCGGGGCCCTACGGCGTGCGTACCCGAGGGGGGCGGCCCCGCCGTTGCCGCCGCGCGCCCCCCCCAGCAGCCGCCCCCGCGCCCCCCTCTCGCGGCGGACCTTAGACATCCGGCCG
>NZ_JASJSI010000096.1:0-15354 GCF_030237085.1 Stenotrophomonas maltophilia group sp. Smal32 | reverse complement strand
TTTGTTTTAAGCGTGGGCTGTTTCCCGCTAAAACTCGGGATGTGAATATACTATACCCTTTTACCATATGCGGTTATGGGCGGAGGTGTGGGATAGGTGACTCGCCCGCAAGCCCCGAACTTGAAAACCCCGGAGGTACCTTGGGGCGGGGTGGTGGAGGGTGTTTTGGAGTAGCGCGGGCCGAGCCCCGGGGAGCACCGGGGGGGCTGGGAGCCGCGGGGCTGGCCCGGCCGCTACCCCTCAGATCACCGTATGCTCTTGCGGGTGAACAGGTTGACGATCGCCAGCAGGATCACCGCACCGATCAGCGAGAACAGGAAGGTGCGGAGGGTGATCGCTTCGTTGATGCCGCCGCCGAACAGCCAGCCGGAAATCAGCGCGCCGACGATGCCGACCACGATATTGAGGATGATGCCCTGCTGGGCATCGCGCTTCATGATGATGCTGGCCAGCCAGCCTACGATGCCGCCGACGATCAGCCAGATGATGATACCCATGATCGAACCTCCGGTGGGGAACTGTGACCAGTTGACGCGCACGGCCGTGAACCCGTCGTGCAATTGCGTGATGGGCGCGTGCGGATGAGCCTGCCAGCCACCCTCGACGGCCCGTGGCGCTTCGGTCCGGTGACGGTCTGGCGCTGCCCGCACGTGCCGGGTCACCGCGGTGAACCGCAGGCGCGGCAGGTGCTGGCGCAGGCATTGGGTGCCGACCCCGAGACGCTGCCGCTGGTCCGCGATGACAAGGGCCGGCCGGAACTGAGCGGCGCACTGGCGCACTACGGCACCGGCTGGAGCCACAGCGGCGAGGTGCTGCTGGTCGCGCTGGGTGAAGGCGTGCGGTTGGGCGTGGACCTGGAACTGCTGCGGCCGCGCGCGCGGCTGCTGGAAATCGTGCAGCGCTTCTTCCACCCCGCCGAGGTGGCCTGGCTGGAGAGCCTGGACGAGGCCGGCCGCGAGCACTGGTTCTTCCGCGTGTGGTGCGCCAAGGAAGCGATGCTGAAAGCGCACGGGCAGGGCATCTCGTTCGGCCTGCACCGCCTGCAGCTGGCGCCAGGGGCCGATGGCGCCCTGCACCTGCGCTGGTGCGACCCGGAACTGGGCGAGGCCGCGCGCTGGCATCTACATGAGTGGCAGGCCACCGGGCAGTTCCGCGCCGCATTGGCCTGGTATCCGCACTGAAGCGGGGAATCGGCGTGCAAAACCGGCGATAATGCTGGCATGAGCGAACACCCACTTCCCGCCAGCGTGGCCGCCACGCTGGAACAGGGCCTGGCCAGCATGGGCCTGGACGCCGCACTGGCGCCGCCGCTGCTGCGCTATCTGGCCCTGCTGCACCGCTGGAACGGCACCTACAACCTCACCGCCATCCGCGATCCGCAGGAGATGGTCACCCGCCACCTGCTCGATTCGCTGGCGATGCAGCCGTTCGTGGACGATGGCAGCCTGGCCGACCTCGGTACCGGCCCCGGGCTGCCCGGCATCCCGCTGGCGATCGCCTGCCCGGGCCTGCAGGTCACCCTGGTCGAGAGCAACGGCAAGAAGGCGCGCTTCATGCGCGAAGCCGTGCGCCAGCTCGGCCTGGACAACGCCCGCGTGGCCGAATCGCGCGCCGAGGCCCTGGACGAGGCCGGTCGCTACGACCAGCTGACCGCGCGCGCGATGGACACCCTGGCCGGCATCGTCCGTGTCGGTGGCCATCTGCTGCGCCCCGGTGGCGTACTGCTGGCCATGAAGGGCGTCTATCCCCATGAGGAGATCGCGGAGCTGCCGGCTGGCTGGCAGGTGCGCGAGGTGACCCCGCTGAGCGTGCCCGGCCTGGCCGGCGAACGCCACCTGGTCACTGTTACAGGCCCCTGATTGCCATCGCCAGCCCCTTGTGGAACAAGAGGTTGGCGATTCACGATTTCCGCCCGGGGCCGGTTGTACGCATAATGACCGGTCCCAACCATCCGTCGACGAGGCACACCTGCATGGCCCGCATCATCGCCATCGCCAACCAGAAGGGTGGCGTCGGCAAGACCACGACCGCCGTCAACCTGGCCGCTTCCCTGGCCAACGCCCCCAAGCGCGTGCTGCTGGTCGACCTGGACTCGCAGGGCAACGCGACCATGGGCAGCGGCGTGGACAAGCGTGAGCTGGCCGCTTCCACCTGTGATCTGCTGCTGGGCGAGAACAGCGCCGCCGATGTGCGCGTGCAGACTGCCGAAGGCTACGACCTGCTGCCGGGCAACATCGACCTGACCGCCGCCGAAATCCAGCTGATGGGCCAGAGCGAGCGCGAGCAGCGCCTGAAGCGCGCGCTGGCGCCGATCCGCGACGAATACGACTACATCCTGATCGACTGCCCGCCGGCGCTGTCGCTGCTGACGCTCAACGCGCTGGCCGCCGCCGATTCGGTGATCGTGCCGATGCAGTGCGAGTACTACGCACTGGAAGGCCTGAGCGCGCTGGTGGAAACCATCGAAGCGCTGCGCACCAGCCTGAACCCGGCGCTGGAGATCGAAGGCGTGCTGCGCACCATGTTCGATGTGCGCAACAACCTGGCCAACGCGGTGTCGGCCGAGCTCACCGAGCACTTCGGCGACCGCGTGTTCCGCACCATCGTGCCGCGCAACGTGCGCCTGGCCGAAGCGCCCAGCCATGGCCAGAGCATCGTCGGCTATGACCGCGCCTCGCGCGGTGGCGTGGCCTACCTGGGCCTGGCCGGCGAGATCATCCGCCGCAACAACGAACGCAACAAGGCCGCCAAGGCCGTGGAGACCGTCTGATGACCAGCAGCAAGCCGGCAGCCAAGAAGCGGGGCCTCGGCCGTGGCCTGGATGCGCTGCTGGGCCCGAAGGGCGCGGTCAGCCAGGTGCAGGCCACCACCGCAGTGATCGAGCCGCTGCCGGGTGAGGTGCTGCGCAAGCTGGCGGTGGGCCAGCTGCAGCCGGGCAAGTACCAGCCGCGCCGCGAGATGGACGAGGGCAAGCTGTCCGAGCTGGCCGACTCGATCAAGTCGCAGGGCGTGATCCAGCCGATCCTGGTGCGCCAGCTGCCGGCGGGCAACTACGAAATCGTCGCCGGTGAACGCCGTTGGCGCGCTTCGCAGCTGGCCGGCCTGGACGAAGTGCCGGTGGTGGTGCGCGAGCTGGAAGACCGCACCGTCATCGCGATGGCGCTGATCGAGAACATCCAGCGCGAAGACCTCAACCCGCTGGAAGAAGCCGAGGCGCTGCAGCGCCTGATCAGCGAGTTCACCCTCACCCACGCCGAGGCCGCCGAGGCCGTTGGCCGCTCGCGTGCGGCGGTGTCCAACCTGCTGCGCCTGCTGGAGCTGCCGGTGGCCATCCGCCTGCTGCTGGAAACGCGCCGCCTTGAAATGGGCCACGCCCGCGCGCTGCTGACCCTGGCCCCCGAGTTGGCCGGCAAGCTGGCGCAGGAAGCGGCCGATGAGGGCTGGTCGGTGCGCGAGGTCGAGCGCCGTGCGCAGGCCTTTGCGGCCGGCAAAGTACCCAGCAACCGCCCGGTGGCCACGCCGAAGGTGCAGCAGGCCGACATCGCCTCGCTGGAAACCGAACTGTCCGAATCGCTCGGCGCCAAGGTGGCGATCAACCACGGCCGCGGCGGCAAGGGCAAGCTGATCATCCACTACACCGACCTGGACACCCTGGACGGCGTGCTGGAAAAGCTGCGTACGCGCCAGGGCTGAGCCTGGCGTAGCGACAGGGGGGCGGCCTGTTCCTGCCGCGTCCCTTCATCAACGACAGGGAACGCACCGCCGCGCCGGGGGATGCACGGCTCTCCGGTCTGTGGCTTCATCCAGGGAGCAGGACATGAGCAACGCCTTCGACGACGTCAGCCCGGGCGGCAGCCCGATCATGGTGCACAGCCGCCAGAAAGACTTCAGCCCCGCGCAGGGCGAAGCACACATCGAGGCGATCAGCGCCCACATCGAGCGCCATCTCGGCCCGGTTTCCGGTGTCTTCCACGAAATCATCTCCGACCTGGTGCACATCGACGTGCATGTGGTGCCGGCCAATGACCAGTTCCCGTACCTGCGCCTGGTCACCTCCGGCATGAGCGACCTGCCGATGACCGTGCCAGCGGAAGTGGATGCGGACGTGCCGCGCTACATGGAGCTGATGGTGACCCTGCCGGCCGACTGGCCGATCTCCCAGGACGCCTTCGAGGACGAGCGCAACTACTGGCCGGTGCGCCTGCTGAAGGGCATGGCGCGGCTGCCGCACGAGTACGACACCTGGCTGGGCTTCGGCCACACCATTCCCAACGGCCATCCCAGCGAGCCCTACGCGCCGGGCGTGGGCTTCGACGGTGCCATCGTGCTGCCGCCGGTGACCACCCCGGAAGAATTCGCCACGCTGGAACTGGACGACGGCAAGACCATCAGCTTCATGAGCCTGGTCCCGCTGTATCCGGAAGAGATGGACCTGAAGCTGAAGAAGGGCGCCGAGGCGCTGCTCGACCGCTTCGATGCGAAGAAGATCCAGGATGTGATCGAACCCGGCCGCAGCAACGTAGCCAAGAAGCGTTTCGGGCTGTTCTGAGCCCGCAGCGTATCCTCTGCACCTGTACTCATTGATTTCCAGGCAACTGCAATGACCATCCTGCTCACCGGCGCTGCCGGCTTCATCGGTGCCTATACCGCCCGCGCGCTGCTGGAGGCGGGCCAGCCGGTGGTCGGCCTGGACAACTTCAACGACTACTACGACCCGCAGATCAAGCGCGACCGCGTCGCCGCGCTGTGCCCGGCGCTGGACCTGCGCACGCTGGACCTGACCGACCGCGACGGCCTGGCCGCGCTGTTCGATCAAGTGCAGCCGACCGCAGTGATCCACCTGGCCGCGCAGGCCGGCGTGCGCTATTCGCTGGAAAACCCGCAGGCCTACGTTGACAGCAACCTGGTCGGCTTCGTCAACATGCTGGAACTGTGCCGTCATCGCGGCGTGCAGCACCTGGTGTATGCCTCCAGCAGTTCGGTGTACGGCGATTCGGCCACGCCGCCGTTCTCCGAAGACCAGCGCGTGGACCAGCCGCGCTCGCTGTACGCGGCGACCAAGGCGGCCAATGAGCTGATGGCCTACACCTACGCGCAGCTGTACGGCCTGCATGCCACCGGCCTGCGCTTCTTCACCGTGTATGGCCCGTGGGGCCGGCCGGACATGGCACCGCTGCTGTTCTCGCGCGCGGTGCTGGCCGGGCGCCCCATCGACGTGTTCAACGAAGGCCGCATGCAGCGCGATTTCACACATGTCTCCGACATTGTGTCCGGTATCCTCGGCGCCCTCGCGCATCCGGCCGACGGCCCGGTGCCGCACCGGGTGTTCAACCTCGGCAACCATACGCCGGTCGAGCTGGAGCGCTTCATCAGCGTCATCGAGCAGGCCGCCGGCCGCCCCGCGCAGAAGGTCTACAAGCCCATGCAGCCCGGCGACATGGTGCGCACGATGGCCGATACCCGGCGCGCACATGACGCTTTCGGCTTCGATGCGGTGACCCCGATCGAAGAAGGCCTGCCGCCTGTGGTGCAGTGGTGCCGCGAGTATTTTGGCGATCGCGCCTGAGGATGGATCCTCACGCCACGGGGTTCATCTTCGGATAACCTCGGTTTCGGAGAATGCGCGCTCTTTGTCCCCCCTTGGCCGAGTGCCTTATGAGCCAACCCGAGCTTTCCGTTGTCGTTCCGGTGTTCAACGAGCGTGACAACGTCGCCCCGCTGGTCGCTGAAATCACCGCCGCGCTGCGCGGCCGGCTGCCGTTCGAGATCGTCTACATCGACGACCACTCGCGCGATGACACCCTGGCCGTGCTGCAGGGCCTGAAGGCGACCACGCCGGAACTGCGGGTGCTGCACCACGTGAACCAGAGCGGGCAGAGCACCGCCGTGCGCACCGGCGTCAAGCACGCGCGCGCACCGTGGATCGCCACCCTCGATGGTGACGGCCAGAACGATCCGGCCGATATTCCCAAGCTGCTGGCCGCGCGCGATGCCGCCGAGGCCCAGGTGAAGCTGTTCGCCGGCTGGCGCGTCAACCGCCAGGACAGCGGCAGCAAGCGCTGGGCCAGCCGCTGGGCCAACGCCATCCGCGCGCGCATGCTGCGCGACGATACCCCCGATACCGGCTGCGGCATCAAGCTGTTCGAGCGCAGCGCGTTCCTCGACCTGCCGTACTTCGACCACATGCACCGCTACCTGCCGGCGCTGATGCAGCGCGCCGGCTGGAAGACCACCAGCGTGCCGGTCAACCACCGTCACCGCACCGCAGGCGTGTCCAAGTACAACAACCTCGGTCGCGCGCTGGTCGGCATCCGCGACCTGCGCGGCGTGGCGTGGCTGATCACCCGCAGCAAGCGCACCGCGGTGGAGGAGCGTTGATGGATCTGGAGCTGCACTGGCTGGACCAGCCGTTGACCTGGCTGTACTGGACCGGCCTGCATGTGACCGGCTGGAAGCTGATCGGTTATACCGGCGCGCTGATGTTCGGCGGCCGCTGGCTGGTCCAGTTCATTGCCTCCAAGCGCGCCGGCAAGCCGGTCATCCCGCGCCTGTTCTGGTACATGAGCGTGATCGGCAGCCTGATGACGCTGAGCTATTTCCTGTTCTCGGCCAAGCAGGACTCGGTAGGCGTGCTGCAGAACCTGTTCCCGGCGTTCACCGCGCTGTACAGCCTGCACCTGGACATCAAGCACCGCGGCTGGAAGCGCGACAGGGCCGGCCACTGAGGGCCCCGGGTAGGGCTTGGGGTCGGATCCCTTTCCGCAGGAAAGGGCTCTGACCCCATCAGGATCCCCGGCGCATCCACGCATGGCGTGGATCTACGGCATGTTCGTTGGTAGCGCCGGGCCATGCCCGGCGGATGTATCTTTTCCGCGCTGCGCGCTCGCGGGGCATGGCCCCGCGCTACCACGCGCCTCCGGCGCTTGGGTCCCGGCCTGCGGCCGGTTCCCGGCCCTGCCTGCGTTGCAGGCAGGACCTTCGTCCCATGCCACCGGCGGTGGGGGGTGCCATGATCGGGGTCTGCCTTCCCGGGAACCTGTGCTCGTGAAAACCCGTCTTGCCGTTGCCCTGCTGATCGCCCTGTCCGCCCCCGCCGTGGCCCTGGCCGCGCCGCCCGCCGCCGCGCCGGCCAGCGTCGCCACCGAATCGCCTGCCGATGCCGCCTTCCGCGCACTGTATGAGAAGGAATGGAAATGGCGCCAGCAAGGCGGCGGCGAGGCCAGCGAGGACGAAGACGCCCCGGCCAACGCCACCCGCATGCCCGACGTCGGCCCGGCCGCGCAGCAGGCGCGCCTGAAGGTCTGGGATGAAACCCTGGCCGCATTGAAGAAGATCGATCCGAAGACGCTCTCGCCCGACAACCAGGTCAACTACGCGATCTACCACGACCAGGTGTTCAACCTGGCCGAGGAAGTGCGCCTGCGCGGCTATGAGATGCCGTTCAACGCCGACTCCTCGTTCTGGTCCAACCTGTCCTTCATGGCGCGGCGCGAGATGAAGACCGTGCAGGACTACCAGAACTACATCGCACGCTTGAATGACGTACCGCGCTACTTCGGTCAGCAGACCGAGAACATGCGCGCCGGCCTGAAGCGTGGTTTCAGCGTGCCGCGTGCGGTGCTCGATGGCCGCGAGGTGTCCATCGCCACCGTCGCCGAGCTGAAGGACCCGACCGAATCGCCGCTGTATGCGCCGTTCAAGAAGCTGCCCAATACTGTTCCGGCCGCCGAACAGGCCAGGCTGCAGGCGCAGGCGCGCGCGGCGATCAGCGGCAAGGTGGTGCCGGCGTTCCAGCAGCTGCGCACCTTCTTCGTCAGCGAGTACGTGCCGCAGGCGCGCACCACCCTGGCCGCCGAAGCGATGCCCGATGGCAAGGCGTACTACAAGCAGCAGATCCACGAATACACCACGCTGGACCTGTCGCCTGACGAGATCCACCGCATCGGCCTGGAGGAAGTCGCACGCATCCAGGGCGAGATGAACGACATCATCAAGCAGGTGAAGTTCAAGGGCAGCTTCGCCGAGTTCCTGACCTTCCTGCGTACCGATCCACAGTTCTATGCCAAGACGCCGGAAGAGCTGCTGTCGCGTGCTGCGTGGATCTCCAAGCGCGCCGATGGCCAGCTCGGCAAGTACATGACGCTGCCGCGCGCGCGCTTCACCATCGTGCCGGTACCGCCGGATATCGCGCCGTTCTGGACTGCCGGCCGTGGTGGCATGGGCACCTACTGGCTCAATACCTACAACCTGCCATCGCGCCCGCTGTACAACCTGCCGGCGCTGACCCTGCATGAATCCGATCCGGGCCACGCGCTGCAGGGCGCCATCGCCGCCGAGCAGAAGAACCTGCCCGAGTTCCGCCGCAACGCCTACATCTCCGCCTATGGCGAAGGCTGGGCGCTGTACTGCGAGAAGCTGGGCGTGGAGATGGGCATCTACGAAACCCCGTACGAGGATTTCGGCCGCCTGACCTACGAAATGTGGCGTGCGGCGCGCCTGGTGATCGACACCGGCGTGCACAGCAAGGGCTGGACCCGCGAGCAGGCGCTGGCCTACCTGCGCGACCACACCGCGCTGAGCGAGCATGAAGTGACCACCGAAGTGGATCGCTACATCTCCTGGCCGGGCCAGGCGCTGAGCTACAAGCTGGGCGAGATCGCCATCGTGCGCCTGCGTGCGCAGGCCGAGAAGGAGCTGGGCGACAAGTTCGACATCAAGGGTTTCCACGACACCCTGCTGAAGCAGGGCTCGGTGCCGCTGCCGGTGCTGGAACAACAGATCCAGGCCTACATCGCCGAACGCAAGAAGGCCTGACCGTCGTGTGATCGGGTCAGAGCCCCGCCCGAAGGGCGGGGATCCGACCCTGTCACGGGGTCGGATCCCTTTCCCCCGGAAAGGGCTCCGACCCCCTCTCAGCTCACCCCACCGCCCGCGGCTTGGCCACGCGCGCCGCAAACGTCGGCAGCACCAGCAGGGTCAGCACGGTAGCCGTGATCAAGCCACCGATCACCACCGTCGCCAGCGGCTTCTGCACTTCCGCACCGGAACCGCTGGCAATTGCCATCGGAATGAAGCCGACGATCGCCACCAGCGCCGTGGTCAGCACCGCGCGGATGCGGCTGGAAGCACCGTTGATCGCCGCCTGCAGCGGCAGGTCGCCGGCATCCAGGCGTTCGCGGATCGCCTGCATCAGCACCAGGCCGTTCAAGGTCGCCACGCCGGAGACGGCGATGAAGCCGACCGCCGCCGACACCGAGAACGGCATGCCACGCAGCAGCAGCGCGAGGATGCCGCCGACCAGCGCCAACGGCACGCAGCTGAACACCAGAATGGCTTCCTTGCCGCTGCGCAGGGCCATGAACAGCAGGCTGCCGATCAGCAGGAACACCACCGGCACCACCGTCGCCAGCCGCTTCTCCGCGCGCTGCAGGTTCTCGAACTGGCCGCCCCAGGTCAGGTAGGCGCCCGGTGGCAGCGCCACATCGGCCACGGCGGCCTGCGCCTCGCCGACGAAGCCACCCAGGTCGCGCCCACGCACGTTGGCCTGCACCACCACGCGGCGGCTGCCGTTGTTGCGGCTGATCTGGTTCGGTCCTTCGCTGACCGTGATGCGGGCCACCGACGACAGTGGAATCACCAGTCCCGACGGCGTGGCGATCGGCAGTGACGCCAGCTGGTCCGGATCGTTGCGCGAGGCATCGTCCAGGCGCACCACCACGTTGAAGCGGCGATCCCCTTCGAAGATCTTGCCGGCCGTGGTACCGCCGATGCCGGTGGACAGTGCATCACTCACATCCGCGGCGGTCAGCCCGTACTGCGCCGCCGCCACGTGGTCGATCGCCACGTTCAGTGTGGGCAGGCCGGAGATCTGTTCCACCCGCACGTCGGCCGCGCCATCCACCGCACGCAGCTTCAGTGCCACCTGGTCGGCCACCTTCTGCAGCTGGCTGAAGTCATCGCCGAAGATCATCACCGCCAGATCGGTACGCACGCCGGAAATCAGCTCGTTGAAGCGCAGCTCGATCGGCTGGCTGAACTCGAAACTGTTGCCCAGCTGTTGCCCGGCCAGCGCTTCGAAACGCGCTACCAGTTCGTCCTTGGCGAGCTTCGGATCGGGCCAGTCCTTGCGCGGCTTCAGCACGATCACGCTGTCGGAGATGTTGGTCGGCATCGGGTCGATCGCCGCCTCGGCGGTACCGGTACGCGAGAACACGGTCTCCACTTCCGGCTGCTTGGCGATCGCCTTCTCCAGTGCCAGCTGCATCGCCAGCGACTGCTCCAGTGAGGTCGACGGCACGCGCAGGGCCTGCATCGCCACGTTGCCTTCGTCCAGCGTCGGCATGAACTCACGGCCCAGCAGCGAGAACGAGCCGATCCCCACCACCACCATCATCACCGCACCGGCCACCACCGTGCGCGGATGCGCCACGGCCTTGCGGATCACCGGTTCGATGCGCGCACGCAGCACGCGGATCAGCCTGGTTTCGTGCTCGCCCTCGTTCGCATGGGCATCGCCGTCCTTCAGCTTCGGCTCGCGCACCAGCAGTGCGGCCATCGCCGGAACGAAAGTGAAAGAGAAGAGGAAGGCACCGACCAGGGCCAGCATGAAGGTCGCCGCCATCGGGTGGAACGTCTTGCCCTCCACGCCTTCCAGGGTGAGGATCGGCGCGAACACCAGCAGGATGATCAGCTGGCCGAACGCCGCCGGTCGCGCCATTTTCATTGCCGAATCGGCGGCCACGCGCAGCCGTTCCATCGCGGTCAACGCACGGCCCAGTTCGGCGCGGCGCTGGCCGAGCATCAGCAGCGTCGATTCGACCACGATCACCGCACCGTCAACCAGGATGCCGAAGTCCAGCGCACCCAGGCTCATCAGGTTGCCGCTGATGCCGAAGCGGTTCATGCCGATCACTGCGAACAGGAACGACAGCGGAATCACCAGCGCGGTGATCGTCGCCGCACGCAGGTTGCCCAGCAGCAGGAACAGCACCACCACCACCAGCAGTGCGCCTTCGGTGAGGTTCTTGGCCACGGTCTTGATGGTGGAATTGACCAGCACGCTGCGGTCCAGCACCGGCGCCGCCACGATGTCGGCCGGCAGCGACTTGTTGACCTGTTCCAGGCGTGCGGCCGCGGCCTGCGCCACGGTGCGGCTGTTGCCACCGGCAATCATCAGCGCGGTGCCCAGCACGGCCTCGTGGCCGTTGCGGCTGGCTGCACCCAGGCGCGGCGCGCGGCTCAGTTCCACGGTGGCCACATCGGCCACGCGCACCACCACGCCATTGCGGGTAGCCACCGGCGCCTGTGCAAGATCCTCGGTGGTCAGCGCCAGGCCATCGGCACGCACCACCAGACCTTCGCCGGCACGCTGCACGAAACCGGCGCCGGCCTGCACGTTGGAACGCTGCAGGGCAGTGACCAGATCGGCCAGGCCGAGGCCGTGCGCGGCCAGCCGCGCGCTGTCCGGATGCACGCCGTATTCCTTGACGTAGCCGCCGACCGTATCGACACCGGCCAGCCCCGGGCTGGAGCGCATCTGCGGCGCAATGATCCAGTCCTGCACGGTACGCAGGTAGGTCGCGCGTTCTTCCGGCGTGCGCAGCAGGTTGCCTTCCGGTGTGCGGTAGACCTCACCGGCCTGCCAGCCGGCTTCACCGGGCTTGGCCAGCTTGGCCGGATCGAACGTAGTGAAGTCCACCGTCCACATCAGCACTTCGCCGAGGCCGGTGGTGACCGGCGACAGCATCGGCGATGCGCCATCGGGCAGGTCATCGGCCGCTTCGCGCATGCGTTCGGCCACCTGCTGGCGTGCGAAGTAGATGTCGGTGGCATCGGTGAAGATCGCGGTGACCTGCGAGAAGCCATTGCGCGACAGCGAACGCGTGGTGGACAGGCCGGGAATGCCGGCCAGCGCGGTTTCCAGCGGGTAGGTCACCTGCCGCTCGATCTGCTCCGGGGTCAGTGCAGGTGCCACCGTATTGATCTGCACCTGGCGGTTGGTGATGTCCGGCACCGCGTCGATCGGCAGCTTGCCCAGCTGGAACAGGCCCACCGCAGCGATCAGCGCCGCCAGGAACACCA
Organism: Stenotrophomonas maltophilia group sp. Smal32; assembly: GCF_030237085.1. Taxonomy (NCBI): domain Bacteria; kingdom Pseudomonadati; phylum Pseudomonadota; class Gammaproteobacteria; order Lysobacterales; family Lysobacteraceae; genus Stenotrophomonas; species Stenotrophomonas maltophilia group sp. Smal32. The sequence continues at coordinate 3,273 of NZ_JASJSI010000096.1, read as the reverse complement.
CCAGCCAGCGGTGGCGCACCGCTGTTTCAATGATCAGCTTGAACATGGTCGCCTCCTCAGTGGCCGTGCTCGGCTTCGCCCTTGGCCAGTTCGGCCTTGAGCAGGAAGGCGTTGGCACCGACGATGCGCTCGTTGCCGCTCAACCCACCGAGGATCTCGATGCGGTCGCCGGCGCGACGCCCGGCCAGCACCGGCTGTGCCTTGAACCCGCCATCGACGGCGACGAACACCGCGCTGCTGCCATCGACGTTCTGCACCGCATCGGCGGGCACGCTGAGCGAACCGTCCTGGCCTTCTGTGACCACCACCGCCGACACCGGCGAACCCGCCGGCGGCAGCGACGCATCCACCGGCGTGGCGCGGATCACCGCCACGCCGCCCTGCTGGCGCACATCGGCGGCCGAGCCGGTGACGGTAGCGGTGAAGCTGCCCCCCGGTACGCTCACTTCCAGCGTCATGCCCGGCGTGACCTGCGCGGCCAGCGCCGGCGGCGCGGTGAACACCAGTTCGTTCATCGCCGGATCGGCGACGTCGGCCACGGCACTGCCGGCGGCGACCACGCCACCCGGGGTGACCTGCACGTTGCCGACGATGCCGGCCACCGGGCTGGTGATGCGCACGCGGCCACTGGCATCGGGCGCACCGTTGGCGGCGGCCTGCGCCTGTGCCGCGGCCGCCTGCGCCTGTGCCGCCAGCGATCGGGCGCGCGAGGCTTCCATTTCCTGGCGCGCGACCACGCCCTGGTCGACCAGCGCCTTGTCGCGGCCATAGGCCAGGCGTGCGGCCTCGGCTTCGGCCGATGCGGCCAGCGCATTGGCACGGAACACCGCCGCCTCGCCGCTGACCACGATGGCCAGTGCCTGGTTCTGCTTCACCGCGGTGCCCGGTGCAACCAGCACGCGTTCGACGCGGCCGGTCACCGTGGAGGCTACCGAGGCACGCGCACCGACCGAGGGCTCGACCCGGCCTGCGAGGCGGGTGGAACCGCCACCGCCGCGACCGACGGCAACCACTTCGATACCGGAGGCCTTGATCTGCTCCGGGGTCAGCTGCACCACGCCTTCATCGGCGTCCGCCGGTGCCTTCGCGGTTTCTGCCTTGGCTTCCTTGCTGTCGGCGGCGTGGCCGTGGCCATCGTCGGTGCCGGCCTTGGCCGCAGCGGGATCTTCATTCGCCGGCGTCTGCGCGTTGCCGGCGCAGCCAGCCAGGAACACGGTCAGCAGGAGGCCGCCGATCAGGGGAAAGGAACGGGAGAGAGTCATGGGGCCTCCACAAAAGGTGCGCGCCCTTCCAGGCGGGCAAGATCGATTTCCGCGCCGACGCGCGACAGGCGCGCATCCACGGCGGTGCCGCGGGCGGCGATGAGGGCGCTGCGCGTGCTGCGCAGTTCCAGCTGCGAGATGCGTCCGGCGTCGAAGCCGATGCGTGCGAGGCGATAGGCCTCTTCGGCGGCGACCACGCTTTCATCGGCGGCGCGGGTACGGCTGCCGGCGGCCTTCAGACCGGCCACGGCGGACAGGCGCTCGGCCTCGCTGTCGCGACGCTGCTGGTCCAGGCGCGCTTCGGCCGCGCGCTGGTCGGCGTTGGCGGCGCGGATGCCGCCACGGTTACGGTCGAACAACGGGATGCTGAGGCTGAGCCCGAGGTTGTAGGCACGCTCGCCGCCTTCGCGGAAGCGGGTCTGCGCGGCGGTGACGCTGAGGTCGGGCAGGGCGCGCTTGCGCTCCACGTCCACCAGCTTGCCCGCCGCATCGGCTTCGGCTTCGGCGATGCGCACTGCCAGTGCGGTATCGGTGGCCCCGCGCGGCAGCGGTGGCACGCGATCGAGCAGGCTGTTGTCGATCGACTGCACCGGCGCATCCAGCAGCGCGGTGCCGGCCAGGCGTGCGAGTGCGGCATCGCGGAAGGCCTGTGCCTCATCCAGCGCGGCGCTGGCGTTGGCCACTTCGCTCTGCGCCTGCACCGCGCGCAGCTGCGGTTCGCGGCCTTGCTTGACCATCGCATTGACGGCAGCCGCATCGTCGCGGGTCAGGGTCAACGCTTCGCCGGCGAGGGCGTAACGACGCAATGCACTTTCCGCCTGTGCGTAGACCGCCGCCAGTTGGCTGGCGACATCACTGCGGCTCTGCGAACCACGCAGGGCAGCGGCTTGTGCCTCGGCCCGGGCGGCACGAACGCGCGCGCCACGCTGGCCCCAGACCTCCAGCGGCTGGGACAGGGTGAGCACGGTATCGGCCTTGCCCATGCCACGGTAGGTGCCGGAGCCCCAGGCATTCTCGGCCGACCAGGAAAGGGAGGGATTGGGCAGCGCACGGGCCTGGTCGGCGCGCGCATCGGCGGCCTCGGCCAGTGCCGTACCCACACGGGTGCCGGGCAGCTGGTCCAGGCGTTCAAGCAGGGTGTCGTAGGAGGGGGCGGCTTGCGCCATCACCGATGCCGCCGGGGCCAGGCCCAGCAGCACAGCGACGACCAGCCCGGCCGCACGCGGCGACCGAGGTGTCAGGATCGACATAGGGGGATTCCGGTTGTGAGTGAAACGGGAGCCCGCAATCGCGGGACGCGCTCAACTCACGCCCGGGGTGGACGCGTCAATTCATCCTGGGCAACCGCATAGGCCGCCGCATCGCCCGCACTCATCCAGCGCGCCGGCAGCGGCGCCCCGAACGCGGCCAGCGTGTGTGCCGGCAGGCTCAGGTTGGAATGGTGGCAGTGGTTGTGGCCACAGGCACCGACATGCTTGCCGTCGCTGTCGCCATCGGAATCCGGTGCGGACTCCACATGCACCGTGCTGGCATGCGGTTCCACCGTGCACGCCAGCGCGTCGGCCACCGGCACGACCACGAATGCCGCCATCAGCAGCATCAGCAGGGTCGAACGGAGGTGGCGGGTGATCCAGCGCATGAAGGGGAGGCTAGCAAGCGGTTTTCGCCGGATACAATATCAATGGCCGCTTCGGGAATTCGTCGGAATCTCCCGTTCAGGTGGGGCGGGCCTTTCGGCCCACCGGGCTGCGCTTCTGTAGAGCCGAGCCCATGCTCGGCTGCCTTTTGCAGATCAGCCGAGCGTGGGCTCGGCTCTAAATCGCACGTCAAGGCACCTTACCGCAAAACATTAACTACAAATTGAAAACAAAAAACCAAGTTAACCCCCTAACGGTCAAGGTCCGGTTCGGGGCCTCGCCCCAAAAATCAGGCACCATACCCCACGGCTTATAGAATTTTTTATATTGCTAGACCACGAAAAACGTCAACTCCATCAAGTTAATCGTACTTC
>NZ_JASJSI010000095.1:0-16501 GCF_030237085.1 Stenotrophomonas maltophilia group sp. Smal32 | reverse complement strand
GCCGCCGCCGGTGAAGAATCTGTCGCCGCCGAAGCCGTCGCCGGTCCCGCCGCCGCCGCAGGCGCCGGTCGTGGACGTGCCGGAGCCGCGCCCGAGCGATATCGTCACCCCGCCGTCGCCCCCCGCGCCGCCGGCACCTGCGACCTCGATCGAGGCCAGCGTGGACATCTCGTCGAAGGCCATGAATCCGCCGCGCTACCCGCCGGCAGCCTTCCGCGCTGGTATCCAGGGCGAAGTGATCCTGATCATTGATGTCGATGCCAGCGGCAACGTCACCAATGTCACGGTGGAAAAGTCCAGCCGTAACCGCGACCTGGACCGTGCCGCGATGGAAGCGGCTCGCAAGTGGCGCTTCAACGCCGCTGAATCTGGCGGTAAGAAGGCGGCAGGTCGCGTTCGCGTCCCGGTCAACTTTGCGCTGAACTGATGCGCCCGGGTGGCCGCCTGGCCACCCCCGCTCCCGGTTCGATTGTTTAGCTTAGCTACACCCTTTATCACCACACACAACAAAGGTAAGCGTCATGCTGCAGGAAATTTTCATCGCCGCTGCTGCCGGGGGCAATCCGTCCAACGCCCTGTCGCAGATGGGCTTCGAGCACCTGATCCACGAAATGACCACCAAGCCGGGTGATTTCGCGGTTTCCTGGGTCGTGCTGCTGACCCTGATCGCCATGTCGGCCATGTCCTGGTACTGGACCGTCATCAACATCTTCCGTGCGACCCGCCTGAAGAGCGCCGCTGATCGCGTCGTCAGCCTGTTCTGGGACACCCCGAACGCACAGGACGCCATCCGTGCGATGGAAGAGCAGCCGGCTTCGGAGCCGTTCTCGAAGATCGCCCTGGACGCTGCCCAGGCTGCTGCGCACCACCAGCGCGCTGAAGGCGGCGCCACCGGCGGCGTGGGTGAGAACCTGAGCCGTTCGGAGTTCGTCGACCGCGCCCTGCGTCAGGCCGTGACCCGCGAAAGCAACAAGCTGCAGTCGGGCATGACCCTGCTGGCCACCGTCGGCGCGACCGCTCCGTTCGTCGGTCTGCTGGGTACCGTGTGGGGCATCTACGGCGCGCTGATCAAGATCGGTGCCACCGGCTCCGCTTCGATCGACGCCGTTGCCGGCCCGGTGGGTGAAGCGCTGATCATGACCGCGATCGGTCTGTTCGTCGCAATCCCGGCCGTGTTCGCCTTCAACTTCTTCAGCAAGATCAACAGCGCGACCATCAGCAAGTTCGATACCTTCGCGCACGACCTGCACGACTTCTTCGCCACCGGCTCGCGCGTCCGCTAATTGCGGCGCGCGTCACCCAGCGACGAACGTAAGTAGTCACCAAGATCTAGACGGAGCCCGTTATGGCTTTCAGTAGTGGTAACAGCGGCGGCCCCATGGCCGACATCAACGTTACGCCCCTCGTGGACGTGATGCTGGTGCTGCTGATCATCTTCATCATCACGGCGCCCCTGATGTCCCACAAGGTCAAGGTGGATCTGCCGGAAGCCAACCTGATCCAGAAGCCGGAAGACGCTGAAAAGCGTTCCGGACCGATCACCCTGGCAGTCAAGGAAGACGGCTCGATCTACTGGAACGACGAAGAAATCAACAAGCAGACTCTCGAGTCCCGCTTGGCGACCGCCGCCCAGCAGACCCCGCAGCCGCCGCTGAACCTGCGTGGTGACCGCACCACCAAGATGCGCGTCATCAACGACCTGACCAAGGTCGCGCAGGAGCAGGGCATGCTGGACGTCGGCTTCGTCGCGACCAAAGAAAAGGGGCAATAAGCCATGGCATTCAGTAGTGGTGGTGGCAAGGGCCCCATGGCAGACATCAACGTCACGCCCCTCGTGGACGTGATGCTGGTTCTGCTGATCATCTTCATCGTGACCGCGCCGATCATGACGTACCCGATCGCCGTCGACCTGCCGCAGCGCGTGCTCAACCCACCGCCGCAGCTGGTTGAACCGCCGCCGCCGATCGAACTGAAGATCGACGCCAGCAACCAGGTCTCGTGGAACAACAGCCCGATCAATACCAGCGAGCTGCAGCAGCGGATGGAGCAGGAGGTCCAGCGTGACCCGACCAACCAGCCGGAACTGCGCATCGACGCCAGCCCGGATTCCGAGTACGACGTGATGGCCAAGGTTCTGGCCGCCGCGAAGAATGCTCAGATGAAGAAGATCGGTTTTGTGCAGCAGTAATCGCTACACCGCAACACAACAGTCATGACGCGACTGCAGACGCCCCTGGAAACAGGGGCGTTTTTTTTTGCGCTCATCACGCCGCCATGGGGTCAGATCCCTTTTCCTCAGGAAAAGGGATCTGACCCCATCAGGGAGCACGCGCCCGCTATGATCGGCGGATGCTCGCCCTCTTCGACTCCCTGCGCCACTGGCTCGACGGCATCGCCCACCTCGGCACGATCCTGGCGGTAGCCTATCTGCTGTACCTGCTCGCGCTGACCGGCTGGATCATGCTGCAGAAGCGTGAGCCGGTGGCCACGCTGAGCTGGATCCTGTCGCTGGCGCTGCTGCCCTACCTCGGCTTGTTCATCTATTACCTGCTGGGCCCGCAGAAGGTGAAGCGTCAGCGGCTGCGCCGTGGCCGTGCCCGTTCGGGCATGGAGCACTACAGCGACGTCTGCCCGCCCGATGCCGACTGCACCGAGCTGGCCAAGATCGCCCAGGCCACCACCGGCCTGGCGCCGAGCAGCGCCACCGAAGTGACCTGGCTTGTGGACGGTGCCGCTACGTACGCCGCTCTGTTGGAAGCGGTGACGCAGGCTCGCGATCACGTGCACCTGGAGTACTACATCTTCAATCCGGACCACGCCGGCACCGCGCTGCGCGATGCCCTGGTCGAACGCGCCCGCGCCGGCGTGCAGGTGCGCCTGCTGCTGGATGCCGTGGGATCCTCCGCCCTCCCCCGCCGCTTCCTGCAACCATTGCTGGACGCAGGCGGCGAGGCCATCTGGTTCCATCCGCGGCAACTGCTGAAGCCCTTCAAGCGCCCGTGGCTGAACCTGCGTACCCACCGCAAGCTGGTGATCATCGACGGTCGCCTGGCCTTCACCGGTGGCATCAACATCACTGACGAAGAGGACGAAAGCCGCCGGCCCGACGCCTACCGCGACCTGCACATGCGCATCCGCGGCCATGTGGTGCGCAGCCTGCAGCTGGTGTTCGCCGAAGACTGGCTCTATGCCAGTGGCCAGGATCCCTCGCGCATGGACATTGCCCGTCTTTGGCCGGCCGACATGCCGCTGCGCGGCGATGGTGCCATCAACGCCCAGGTGCTGGTCTCAGGGCCAGACTCCGGCTGGGAAACCATCCATCGGCTGCACGTGGCGGCGATCCAGGAGGCGCACGAACGGGTCTGGCTGGTGACGCCCTACTTCGTGCCCGGCGAAGCCGCGCGGATGGCGCTGACCTCGGCCGCGCTGGGCGGCCTGGACGTGCGCCTGCTGGTGCCGAAGATGAGCGATTCCTGGTTCGTCACCCAGGCCGCGCGCTCCTACTTCGACGAACTGCTGCATGCCGGGGTAAAGATCTACGAGTACGGCCCGCGCATGCTGCATACCAAGGCCTTCATCGCCGATGACGACGTCTGCATCGTCGGCAGTGCCAACTTCGACCACCGCAGCTTCCGGCTGAACTTCGAGCTGTCGATGATGATCAGCGACCGTGACCGCGTCGCCGCCCTGGCCGGGCTGCTGCAGGGAGAGTTCGACCGCGCCACCCGCGTGCACGACCAGGCCGGCCGCTCGCTGTGGCTGCACCGCCTGCCCGAGGCCTTCGCCCGGCTGGCCTCGCCGCTGCTCTGACGCAGCGCTACACTGCGGCGATCATCCGGGGAGCCCGACTATGTACTGGTTGTACCTGCTGCTGGCGCTGGGCTGTTTCGCCTTCGCGCTGAAGACCCCCAGCGCCGCATTGATGACCCTGTGCCTGCTGGCCGCCCTGGCCTTCCTGCTGGCCTGGGTGCGCGGCCGCTATGTGGCCCGCTTCGGCAACCTTCAGCGGGACCCTGCCACGCTTGTCGATGCCGAGGAACTGCGCCGCCTGCGCGAGCAGGCCCAGGCCCGCCGCAATGACGACGCCAACGACCACGATCCGTCCCCTCTTTCCAAGTAGTTCCGTTCCATGACCCAGCTCAGCGTCAACGTCAACAAGATCGCCGTCCTGCGTAATTCGCGCGGCGGCGCCGAACCGGACGTGGTGCGTGCCGCCCAGGCCTGCCTGGATGCCGGTGCGCATGGCATCACCGTGCACCCGCGGCCGGACCGCCGCCATATCACCGCCGAGGACGTGCTGGCGCTGTCGACGCTCACCCGCGCGCGGGGCGTCGAATTCAACATCGAAGGCAACCCATTCGCGCCGCCGCGCGAGGGCTACCCCGGGCTGCTGCCGTTGTGCGAACAGACCCGCCCGGCGCAGGCCACGCTGGTGCCGGATGGCGATGGGCAGATCACGTCCGATCACGGTTTCGACTTCGAGCGTGACGGCGAGCGGCTGCGACCACTGGTGGCCGAACTGAAGGCGATGGGTTGCCGGGTCAGCCTGTTCGTCGACGCCGGTAATCCGCTGCTGGAGCGGGCGGCCGAAGTCGGTGCAGATCGCATCGAGCTGTACACCGGCCCCTACGCCGAAGCGCACGCCGCCGGCGATGCCGAGGCAATGCTGGCGTTGTTCGCCACCGCCGCACGCCGCGCACAGGCGGTGGGACTGGGCGTCAACGCCGGCCACGACCTGTCGCAGGACAACCTGCGCGATTTCCTGGCCCACGTGCCGGACGTGCTGGAGGTGTCGATCGGTCATGCGCTGATCGGCGAGGCGCTGTATGACGGGCTGGATGCCACGGTGCGGGGCTACCTGGCACTGCTGTAACCGATGGATGCAGCCGAGCATGGGCTCGGCTCTACAAAAGGTAGCCGTATCCCACTGTAGAGCCGAGCCCACGCTCGGCTCAGACTTGCCCTGAACCCTTCAGGCGGCCGTCGCAGCCGCTGAGACAGGCGCGGCGTACCCTGCGGGCATGGGTATCGCGATCAAGGGCCGAGGTTCCACGTCCCACCTTGCCGGACGCTTTGAAAGCACCGTCAGCGAGGCGGTGGACGACGGCTGGGCGGTTGACGAGAGCGAGGAGTTCCTCGCGCCGCGCCTGCGCACCGAAGTACGCGCCGAGACCGCACGCAGCATCATCAGCCGCAACACTTCGCCGGACGTTGGCTTCAGCCAATCGGTGAATCCGTACCGCGGTTGCGAGCATGGCTGCTCGTACTGCTTCGCGCGTCCCTCGCACGCCTATCTGAACCTGTCGCCGGGCCTGGATTTCGAGACCAAGCTGTTTGCCAAGACCAATGCGCCGCAGCTGCTGCGCAAGGAGTTGTCGAAGCCGGGCTATGTGCCACAGCCGATCGCGCTGGGCATCAACACCGACGCGTACCAGCCGATCGAGCGCAAGTTCAAGCTGACCCGGCAGCTGATCGAAGTGATGCTGGAAACCAAGCATCCATTTTCGTTGATTACCAAGAACGCGCTGGTCGAGCGCGACATCGATCTGCTCGCACCGCTGGCGGCGGAAAACCTGGTCAGCGTGCACTTCTCGGTGACCTCGCTGGACCCTCATCTTTCCGCAAAGCTGGAACCGCGTGCATCAGCGCCGCATGCACGGCTGCGCGCGATGAAGCGCCTGCATGAAGCGGGCATTCCGGTGGGAGTGATGGTGGCGCCGGTAATCCCGTGGATCAACGACAGCGAACTGGAAGCCGTGCTGGAGGCCGCACATGATGCCGGCGCCAGCACAGCCGGTTACGTGCTGCTGCGCCTGCCGCTGGAAGTGGCGCCGTTGTTCCGCGACTGGCTCGATACCCATCATCCCGATCGCGCCGCGCACGTGATGAGCACCATTCAGCAGCTGCGCGGCGGCAAAGACTACGACAGCCAGTTCGGCACGCGCATGCGCGGCCAGGGCGTGTATGCCGATCTGTTGAACAACCGCTTCAAGCTGGCGCGAAAGCGTCTCGGCTTCAATGCGCAGAACAGCCATTGGCCGAAGCTGGATTGCAGCCGGTTCCAGAAGCCGTTGCCGCCGAAGAAGGATTCGCCGCAGGGAAGTCTGTTCTGAGTCCATCAGTCGAGCATGGCTCGACGCTGCATTCGAGGCTGTCGAGCAGGCTCGAGATCAACCCCCGAACAACTTCTGCGCACTCTGGAACAGGATCCAGCTGGTGGCGATGAACTTGTCGCCGCCCTGCGGTCGGTTGCCCCGATGGGTGTGGGTGAACGCGGTCGGGGCAATCAACAGACTGCCGGTGCGCGGCACGATCTTCCGCCCCTGGAACAGGAACTCGGTCTCGCCTTCGTCAAAGTCGTCGTTGAGGTACAGCGTCCACAGCACGTGCCGGTGCAGGGTCTCGGCCTGCGCATCCTTCGGGTACAGCTCGCAGTGCCAGTACGGGTAACCGCCTTCGCCTGCCGCATACCACTGCAGGTTGATCGCACCCGGGCGCAGGCAGGTGCGGGCAAGATCGGCCAGTTGCTGCTGCGGCATGTCAGGGAAGTCCTCGGCAGACAGGCGTCGCGGTTGGCCGTTGCTGTCCTGGATCTGCAACATCAGCGGGGCGATCAATGCCTGTGGATAACGGCGTAGATAAGTCAGCAGGCCGTTGAACACCGCGTGCTGCAGCTGATGGTCCACATCCTGCCAGCCATCAAGGCCGCTGATGCGCAGATCCTTGCTGTGCTTGAGTTCCGGGAACACGCCACTGCCCACGGCACCGGGCTGCAGGCCACGCGCCGCCCGCATGCGCTCGACGATCGCTGCGCAGACCTCGCTGGGGACCGCGTTGTGGATGACCTCGATGAAATCGACCGGGCCCTGCTCGTGCATGCGTGCATTCCTTAGGCGGCAACGGCTTGATGGTGCCGTTTGCCGCCCTCGGTGTCACCCCACGGTCATGTCATCGATCTGCCATGACCGTCGTCCGGCAACCGCCCATCAGCCCTGCGCGTCGTCGTGCGCGTGGTGGTAGCGCACGGCTTCGGCCACTTCCTCGCGCGAACCGAGGAACACCGGCACGCGCTGGTGCAGCTGGTCGGGCTGGATGTCGAGGATGCGCTCGCGGCCGGTCCAGGCGGCGCCGCCGGCCTGTTCGACCAGCAGGCCCATCGGGTTGGCTTCGTACATCAGGCGCAGCTTGCCGGCCTTGGACGGGTCCTTCTTGTCCCACGGGTAGATGAAGATACCGCCGCGGGTCAGGATGCGATGCACGTCGGCCACCATGCTGGCGATCCAGCGCATGTTGAAGTTCTTGCCGCGCGCGCCTTCCTTGCCGGCCAGCAGATCGCCCACATAGGCCTGCATCGGCGCTTCCCAGTGACGCTGGTTGGACATGTTGATGGCGAATTCCTGGGTGGCCGCCGGAATCTGCATGTTCTCGGTGGTCAGCACGAACTCGCCCTTCTCGCGGTCCAGGGTGAAGGCGTGCGTGCCGTGGCCGACGGTCAGCACCAGCTGGGTGCTGGGCCCGTAGATGCAGTAGCCGGCGGCGATCTGTTTGCTGCCCGGCTGCAGGAAGGCGTCATCGCCCGGCAGCTCGACGTTGGTCGGGCAACGCAGCACGGAGAAGATGGTGCCGACGGAGACGTTGACGTCGATGTTGGAGCTGCCATCGAGAGGATCGAACAGCAGCAGGAAATCGCCGCGCGGGTAGATGTCCGGCACCGGCTGGCTGTGGTCCATTTCTTCGGAGGCGCACGCGGCGAGGTGGCCACCCCAGGCGTTGGCTTCAAGCAGGATCTCGTTGCTGATCACATCCAGCTTCTTCTGCGCTTCGCCCTGCACGTTGCCGGTACCGGCGTCGCCCAGCACGCCACCGAGGGCGCCCTTGCTGACGGCGATGGAGATGCTGGTGCAGGCGCGGGCGACGACCGCGATCAGCTGGCGCAGGTCGGCATTGATGCGGCCGGCGTGCTGTTCCTGGATCAGGAAGCGGGTCAACGAAGTACGGGACATGAGCGGGCAGGTCTCGGCAGCAGGAAAACGCCTATTGTCGCCGGTCCGGCAAGCGCGTGCGTGAGCGCGGGAAGGCGTAATCGTTTCCAGATGCGTTGCGCTCGCGGAAGCGGGGCGCCCTGCTTCTGTAGAGCCGAGCCCGCGCTCGGCTGCGCTTCGTCCTTCATGCCGCACAAACCGAGCGTAGGCTCGGCTCTACAGAGACCAGCGCGCAAAAAACAAAGGCGCCTTTCGGCGCCTTTGTTCTCAAACCCGTGCAACCTTGCTTCAGCCCTTGGCGACGGTGGCCACGGCCTTGGCGACGTACTCCAGGTTGTTCTGGTTCAGCGCGGCCACGCAGATGCGGCCGGTGCCGACGGCGTAGATGCCGAACTCGTCGCGCAGGCGCTCGACCTGCTCGCGGCTCAGGCCGGAGTAGGAGAACATGCCGGCCTGCTCGTTGATGAAACCGAACTGCGGCGCGCCAGCGGCAGCCAGCTTCTCGACCAGGCCCTGGCGCAGGGCGTGGATGCGCTCGCGCATCTCGGTCAGTTCCTGCTCCCACATCGCGCGCAGTTCCGGGTTGGTCAGCACGCCGGCCACCAGCGCAGCACCGTGGGTGGACGGGCTGGAGTAGATGGTGCGGATCACGCGCTTGACCTGCGACTGCACGGCCTTGGCGTCCGCGGCGGTCGGCGCCACCATCGACAGCGCACCCACGCGCTCGCCGTACAGCGAGAACGACTTGGAGTACGAGTTGGCGACGATGAAGCTGTCGATGCCGGCTTCGGCGATGATGCGCACGGCGGCGCCGTCCTGCTCGATGCCCTTGTCGAAGCCCTGGTAGGCCATGTCGATGAAGGGGAACAGCTGCTTGTCCTTCAGCAGCTGCGCGACCTGCTTCCACTGGGTGACCGTGAGGTCGGCGCCGGTGGGGTTGTGGCAGCAGGCGTGCAGCAGCACCACGGTGCCGGCGTCCAGCTTGCCCAGGTCGGCCAGCAGGGCGTCGAAGTTGACGCCATGGGTGGTCGGGTCGAAATAGGTGTACTCCACCACGTCGAAACCGGCGGCGCTGAACACCGCACGGTGGTTTTCCCAGCTCGGGTTGCTCAGCGCCACGGTGGCGTGCGGCAGCAGTTTCTTCAGCACGTCGGCGCCGACGCGCAGCGCACCGCTGCCACCGACGGTCTGTGCGGTGGTGACGCGGCCGGCGGCCAGCAGCGGCGAATCCTTGCCGAACACCAGCTCACGCGTCGCCTGCGTGTACGCCGGCAGGCCATCGATCGGCAGGTAGCCGCGCGGTTTGGCTTCGGCGGCGAGCTGCTGCTCGATCTGCTTGACGGCGCGCAGCAGCGGAATGCGGCCGCTCTCGTCGTAGTAGATGCCCACACCCAGGTTGACCTTGGTCGGGCGGCTGTCGGCGTTGTACGCCTCGGTCAGGCCCAGGATCGGGTCGCCTGGGACCAGTTCCACGTTTGCAAAGAAGGACACGGCGGTACTCGTTCGGTAGACGGAAAGGGGGAGGAAGTGCGCTACGCGGTCCGCGGCTTTTCAGCCGGAAACAGCCCATCGTAACAAAGCCTGCCGGGGCTGGCCGCCGCCATCGTCATCCGCAGCCCCGTACCATGGCGTGCGTTGCCGCCCGATCCATCAACCTGAATCATGAATCCTGCTGCACGACGCCATTGCCTGCCGCTGTCTGCCCTGCTGCTGTCGCCCTGGGCGGCGCTGGCCGAGCCCGCGCCCTCCGCCCTGCCCGCCGTGCAGGTGCAGGCCGCACGCGTGCCCGGCATCGACCCGTTCGCCTTGCCCGCGAGCCTGGACACGGTCTGGATCGATGCCAGCCGCGCGGGCACCGGCGCGCAGCTGTCCGAGGCGCTGGCCGGGGTACCAGGGCTGCTGGCACGCGACCGGCAGAACTTCGCCCAGGACACGCAGCTGTCGATCCGTGGCTTCGGCGCGCGCTCCACCTTCGGGGTGCGCGGGGTGCGGGTATTGATCGACGGGGTGCCCGCGACCATGCCCGATGGCCAGGGCCAGCTGTCGCATGCCAGCCTGTTGGGCGCCGAACGCATCGAGGTGCTGCGCGGGCCGTTCTCGGCGCTGTACGGCAATTCCTCCGGCGGCGTGCTTCAGGTCTGGAGCGCGCAGGGCCAGGCCGGCGACCCGTGGCGGCTACGCGTGAACGCTGGCGCCGACCGCACGCTCAGCGTCGGCGCGCAGCTGAAGGGGGCGGGTCGCGGGCTGGACTACAACATCGCCGCCAACCACTTCCGTACCGATGGCTGGCGCGATCACAGCCGTGCGCGCCGCGAATCGCTCAACGCGCGCATCGGCGGTGAGCTGGGCGGCGGACGGCTGGAACTGCTGCTCAATGCGCTTGATGCACCGGATGCGCAGGACCCGCTGGGCTTGACCCGTGCGCAGGTGGCAGCCGACCCACGCCAGGCCACGGCAGTGGCGCACCAGTACAACACCCGCAAATCGGTGCGCCAGCAGCAGGCGGGTCTGCGCTGGACGCGTGAATCCGGAGCGCAGCGCTGGCAGCTGATGGGCTATGCCGGCCAGCGCGCGGTACGCCAGTACCTGCCGATCCCGCCGACCGCCCAGGCCAACCCCCTGCATGCCGGTGGGGTGATCGATCTGGAGGGGGGCTACGGTGGGCTGGACGCGCGCTGGGGCTGGCACGGCGATCTGGCAGGGCGACCGCTGGACCTGGTGGCCGGGCTCAGCGCCGACCGCCAGCGCCAGCACCGCACCGGATACGAGAACTTCGTTGGCAACATCCTGGGCGTGCGCGGGCGCCTGCGCCGTGACCAGATCGACGTCGTGCAGAACGTGGACCAGTTCGCCCAGGCCTGGTGGCAGTGGAGCCCGCGCTGGTCATTGCTGGCCGGCGTGCGTCACAGCACCGTGCGCTTCGAATCGGACGACCGCTACATCATCGGCCGCAACCCGGATGACAGTGGCCGCCGGCGCTATCAGGCCACCACCCCGGTGGCCGGGATCACCTTCGAGGCCACCCCGCAGTGGCGGCTGCACGCGGCGGCGGGACGTGGTTTCGAAACCCCCACCTTCAACGAGCTGGGCTATCGCGCCGACGGCCAAGCCGGGCTGGCACTGGATCTGGCCGCTGCTCGCAGCCGCAGCGTGGAGGTCGGCAGCAAATGGCATGCGCAGGACGGAACCCCGCTTGATATCAGTGTGTTCCGTGCAGATACCGACGACGAGCTGGCCGTTGCCAGCAACATCGGCGGTCGCAGCACCTATCGCAACATCGGCCGCACCCGCCGCCAGGGTGTGGAACTGCAGTACCGGCAGCCGCTGGCCGAGCAGCTGGAACTGCAGCTGGCGTGGACCTGGCTGCAGGCGCAGGTGCGCTCGCCCTATCTGACCGCGAACAACACGGTGGCTGCGGGCAGCCGCCTGCCGGGCGTGCCCCGCCAGCAGGCCTTTGCCCGGCTGCAATGGACGCCAGCCGACTGGCAGTGGGCGCTGGAGGCCACCGCCAGCAGCGATACCGTGGTCAACGACGTGGCCAGCGAGCGCGCGCCGGGCTTCGCCCTGCTGCACCTGGAAGGTGGGCGCCGCTGGGCGCTGCCTGGCGGGGAACTGCGCGCCTTCGCGCGGCTGGAGAACGTGCTGGACCAGGCCTACATCGGCTCGGTAATCGTCAACGATGGCAATGGCCGCTACTACGAGCCGGGGCCGGGGCGGCGAGCCAACGCCGGCCTGCAATGGTCGTGGCGCTGAAGAGGGAGTGTTGGCCGCTGGCGGGCATCGCGCCGCGCAGGGCGTCAAGGGGTTGCCGGCCAGCGGCCGGCAGTACCCGTCAATCGGGGGCCTTGGCCGGCACGAACGGCGAGGTTGGATCGCTGGCCGGGAAGGTTTCCTCCAGCGCCTCGTCCTGGTTGTCGCTGGCGCGCTGCTTGCGCTCGCGGCGCTTGAGCGGGCTCTCCTGGCCACCGCGATGGCGGTCGCCGCCATCCTTGCGGTCCTGGGCCGCCTGTTCAGCCTCGTGCTTCACCGGCAGGTGTTCGTCGCCCTGCGCAGCATCGAAGAACGGCGCACCGGTGCCTCGGTAGTCGGCGTTGTCGGCATCGCGCTTGCCGCGCTGTTCGCCGGGAATGGGCGGGTGGTTTTCCCGCAGCGGGTCTCGGGAGGTCTCTCGGCTCATGGTCTGGCTACCTGCGCTCGGGGGGGCCCCACTACACCGCCAGCAAGGTAAAGCCGCCGCGAACCTGGCGTCATGAACATCTCGCTCACCCCCCGGTAACGGCACCGCGCGTATTTCTGCCCACCCGCCCCGCTGCAGGAGCCGGCCATGCCCCGTCTTGAACGACCCGCACCGTCCGTGTTCAACGCCCTGCTCGATCCGCTCGGCCAGCGCACCGCGCAGCGCCGTACGCGTCGCCACGAAGACCCCCAGGCGGTGGCGCAGGACTACCTGCAGTACATGCTCAGCGACTATGAGGAACGCCGCGGGCAGAGCCACCGCAACTGGCGTGACCTGTGCCCGGTGTATGCCTTCGCGTTGACCACGCATGCTGCCGATTGGCCACGCGGTGATGCCGCAGATACCTGCGAGGAACTGGCCGAGCACTGGGAACAGATGCGCGGACAGTCACGATTGGGCTGGTCGCAGGCGCGGCCGGTGGTGGAAGACGCCTGGCGCGCGCTGGACCATATTCCGGCAGCGGCGGTGAGGCCGCTGCTGCAGTAGTGGCGGGCACTTGAAGCAGCCGAGCCTGGGCTCGGCTCTACAGCCAAGTGGCCGCGCCACCTGACGTGCACGGCACGGACACGGGTGGTTTACATCGCTGGGCAGAAGCTGGGCATCCCCTGCCCCGTAACAGGTGTCACCATGGCCCGCCCGATCTGGACCGGCACGCTGTCGTTTGGCCTGCTCAACGTGCCAGTGTCGTTGATGTCCGGCGAGCGCAAAGTCGATCTGCAGTTCCGCATGCTCGACTCCCGCGATCGCAAGCCGATCCGTTTCGAACGGGTCAACGCCGACACCGGCGAGGAAGTGCCCTGGAAGGACATCGTCAAAGCCTATGAGTACGACAAGGGCAGTTATGTCGTGCTGGAGGAAGGTGATATCCGCTCGGCCGCGCCGGAAAGCCACGAGGCGGTGGAGGTGGAATCGTTCGTGGATGCGGCCCAGATCGACCCGCGCTATTACGAGAAACCGTATTTGCTGGTGCCCGGCAAGAAGGCCGAAAAGGGCTATGTGCTGCTGCGCGAAACCCTGCGCAGCACCGGCAAGGTGGGCATCGCGCGGGTGGTGGTGCGCACGCGCGAATACCTGTGCGCGGTCATGCCGCATGAGGACGCACTGGTGTTGATGATCCTGCGCTATCCACAGGAACTGGTGGATCCCGAGGATTACAAGCTGCCCACCGGCAAACTGTCCGACTACCGCATCACCAGCAAGGAAACGGCGATGGCCGAGCAGTTGATCGAGTCGATGTCCGGTGAGTGGGACCCGTCGCACTACCACGATGAGTTCCGCGAGCGCCTGCAGCAGGTGTTGAACAAGCGCATCAAGTCCAAGGGCGGCACCACGCGGGTGGACGATGAGCCGGCACCGCGCGAGGACGCCAGTACCAATGTGGTCGACTTCATGGCGCTGCTGCAGAAGAGCCTGGATGCGAACAAGCGAACGCCAGCGAAGAAGGCCGCAACGCGCAAAGCAGCCGCCACGTCACCAGCGAAGAAGGCCGCAAAGAAAACAACGAAGAAGGCTGCAAAGAAGACCGCACCTCGACGCAAGGCGGGGTGAGCCATGTCGTTGCACCAGTATCGGCGCAAACGCCGGCTTGGCGGCGGCGCCGGGCAGACGCCGGAACCTGACGACACGCGTGCCCCCGGTGACCCGAAGGGGCGGCCGACCTTTGTCATCCAGCTGCACCATGCCAGCTCGCGTCACTACGACTTCCGCCTGGAAATGGACGGCGTACTGAAGAGCTGGGCGGTGCCCAAGGGGCCTTCGCTGCGCGTCGGTGAAAAGCGGCTGGCCGTGGAAGTGGAAGACCATCCGCTGTCCTACGCCGGTTTCGAGGGAGACATTCCTGAAGGCCACTATGGTGCGGGCCACGTGGATGTCTTCGATCACGGCACCTGGGCCTGTGAAGGCGATCCACTGCAGGCACTGGCGGCGGGCAAGATCGACTTCGTGCTGCATGGACAACGCCTGGCCGGTGGCTGGAAGCTGGTGCGCACGGCGATGAAAGGGCGCCAGGTGCAGTGGCTGCTGATCAAGCGCGATGACGAGGAAGCACGCGATGCAGAAGCAGACGATCTGCCGGGAGTGTCCGCACCGAAACGCTCATCGGCAGTGAAGAAGCGCACCGCGAGGGAGGCCGCGCGCGCCGCGCCTGCCGCGCGCACGGCGAACCGCAAGGCCGATGCAGGTTGGCATGCACGCGCGCTGAAACTGCACGGCGCACGTGACGCACCCTACCCGCGCGCCTTCAAACCGCAGTTGACCGATCATCGCAACAGTGCGCCGGACGGCGACCGCTGGCTTCACGAGATCAAGTGGGATGGCTATCGCCTGCTGGCTGATCTGCACAATGGCGAGGTCAAGCTGCGCTCCCGCAATGGTCTGGATTGGACCGATGATTTTCCCGAAGTGGTGCAGGCCGTGAAGGCGCTGCCGGTGCGCGATGCGCGCCTGGATGGCGAGCTGGTGGTGCTGGACAAGGAAGGACGCAGTGACTTCGCAGCGTTGCAGCGGGTGATCGACGGCAGTTCGAAGCAACCGCTGCGCTACATCGTGTTCGATCTTCCGGGCGTGGCTGGCGCGGACATCAGTCGTGCGCCGTTGCTGGAGCGCAAAGCACTCCTGAAAGCGCTCATTGGGCCCGCGCCTGGCACCCTGGCCTTCAGCGAGCACGTGATCGACCACGGCCCGCAGGTGTTCGACGCCAGTGGCAAGGCCGGATTCGAAGGCATCGTCAGCAAGCAGATGGATGCCCCGTACGTGAATACCCGCGCGCGCAGCTGGGTGAAGGTGAAGCACGAAGACACCGACGAGTTCCTGATCGTCGGCTACACGGCACCCAAGGGTTCCCGAGTGGGGTTCGGCTCGCTGCTGCTGGCGACGCCGGACAAGGGAGGCTTGCGCTATGTGGGCCGCGTTGGCACCGGCTTCGACGACGAAAGCCTGCGCGCACTGCTCAAGGCACTGCAGCCGTTGGCCGTGAAGACGCCCGTACTGCAGCTGCCGGCGCATGTGCCGTTCCGCGCTGCCAGCGTACGCTGGGTGAAGCCGGTGGCGGTTGCCGAGGTGGCCTTCCGTGGCTGGGGCAAGGAAGGCCTGCTGCGCCAGGCCAGTTTCAAGCGACTGCGCAGCGACAAGCAGAAGGAGGACCTGGGAATGAGCACCGCGCATGCCGAAACCGGAGGCGAGGTCCAGATCACTCATCCGGAGCGGGTAGTGTTTCCAAAGCAGAAGCTCAGCAAGGGAGACGTGGCGGACTACTACCGGCAGATGGCACGCTGGATCCTGCCCGAGATTGCTGGACGTCCGCTGTCACTGCTGCGCTGCCCGGACGGCGTGGGCAAGGCCTGCTTCTTCCAGAAGCACCATGGCCCCGGCCTGGGCGATGCGGTGCACGCGGTGCCCCTGCAGCAGAAGAGCGGCCGCGAGGATTACGTCTACATCGACGATTTACGGGGCCTGCTGCAGCTGGTGCAGATGAACACCCTGGAACTGCATCCCTGGGGCGCGACGGTGGCCGATCCCGAACATCCGGATCGTCTGGTGTTCGATCTCGACCCCGGCGAAGGGGTGAACTGGGCACAGGTGAAGGCCGCTGCGCGCGATGTGCGTGACCGCCTGCAGCAGGTGGGCCTGAAGAGCTTCGTACGCCTGTCCGGTGGCAAGGGCGTGCACGTGGTGGTGCCGCTGCAGCCCAAGGCAGGCTGGGACGAGGCCAAGGCGTTCTGCGAGGCGTTCGCGCAGGCAATGGCGCTGGAGCAGCCTGATCGCTACGTGGCGACGATGAGCAAGGCCAAGCGCGGCGGGGTGATCTTCATCGACTGGCTGCGCAACACGCGAGGCGCCACTAGCGTGTGCTCGTGGTCGCTGCGTGCACGCGATGCTGCCGGCGTGGCAGTGCCGCTGCGCTGGGAAGAGCTTGCACGGGTCAGTGCGGCCGACGCGTTTCCGATGGCCAAGGCGCTGGCGCGCGCAAAGCGCTTGAGGGGTGACCCATGGCAGGGTATCGACACGCTTAAGCAGACGCTGCCGCGCATGGACCTGTAGAGGCGCGCCCCTGGTCGGCGGGCCGTGTGCCACTGGATTAAACCCCCCCCACGGGGCCGCGCTAAACAATCGGGCGCTCCTTTCGTTCCCCGACCCCACCCCCCCCAACACTATATTAAAAAAAAAATAACCTTGCGAACAATTAATAATTTTTTAAATACGTGGTTGGCGGTTAATTAAAAAAATGGGGGGGGGGGGGGGGGGGGGGGGGGGGGGGGGGGGGGGGGGGGGGGGGGGGGGGGGG